>NHDO01000026.1 GCA_002171735.1 Proteobacteria bacterium TMED61
ATTGACACCGAAGTGGCTGGATCGCAAAGGTCAAAACCTCCATAAAGGGTTTTCATATCGTCCAGCGTTGCAATCGAAACTCCAGACGTGCCAACTTTTCCATAAATATCCGGACGCACCGCAGGATCGGCACCGTAAAGGGTTACCGAATCAAACGCGGTCGACAAACGTTTCGCACTGGAATCTGCAGAAAGCAGACGAAAGCGCTGGTTGGTGCGGGCCGCATCCCCCTCTCCTGCAAACATCCGGGTGGGATCCTCGTTTTCACGCTTGAACGGGAACACTCCAGCGGTAAAGGGAAACGATCCGGGAACATTCTCCAACAGTTGCCAGCGAAGTCGGTCTCCCGCATCATGGTAACGTGGCAGGCTCACTCGCGGAATTCGGGTGCCAGATAGGGAGGTGTAACTCGCACTCTGTGTTTTTTTAGAATCACGATATTCACCGTTCGGATCTTCTTCCCGATACTGCGCCCGCAGTCCATCGAAGCCCTCAATCTGCGAGAGCACGTCTTTGCCCAGAGCGGTTTCCGCCTCACCGGCAAGTACCTCCAGGGGCTCTGTCGACTGCCCCCCGGACTTGAGAAGATCAATACTCGTACGAAGGTGCTGGCGGCGTCTCGCCAAGGTCTCCAGTTCATCGACCCGCTCGTGGTAACGGCGCACCGAGTCTGCAACTTCCGCAAGATACCGTTCCCGCTCACCGGGAAGACTCTGCGCGCTTTGCCTCGCGCTACGGGTTTCATCAAGAAGTCCCGGACCCGGTATGAGACCCTGCGCCACCAGCGACACCTTGAGCGCCTGATAGAGTTCGCTAACCCCTGCATCGTTAAACCGTGCGGCCATGGTTGTGTACACCGGCATCTCGTCGGACGACTGGCTGAAGGCTCCACGGTTACGCTGCACCTGCTTGCGCACATCGCGTAGCGCATCCTTTGCACCCTTCCGATCTGACTTATTGATGGCCACCGCATCGGCATAATCCAGCATCTCGATCTTTTCAAGTTGAGAGGCTGCGCCGAATTCGGGCGTCATGACATACAGTGACGTATCCACCTTAGAGGTGATACCAGCATCTCCCTGGCCGATTCCTGGTGTCTCGACAATCACGACGTCGAACTCCGCACACCGACAGGCAGCGATCAGATCGTCAAGTTGGGCCGGTACCTCAGCGCTAGCACCACGAGTTGCAAAGGATCGGAAAAACACTCGATCCCCATCGATGGCATTCATCCGGATGCGGTCTCCCAAAAGCGCCCCCCCGGTCTTGCGGCGGGTCGGGTCTACGGCCAACACAGCGATCCGCAGTGCATCACCGTAATCAATCCGAAGTCGCAAAATGAACTCGTCTGTCAGGGAAGACTTCCCCGAACCGCCTGTACCGGTAATCCCCAGTACCGGGGTGTACTCCTTGGAGCGGGTCACAGTGGCGCGAATCTGACGAATTAGAAATTCACTGATCGTGCCATTCTCGATTTCGGTCAGGACGCGCGCAAGCCGTACATTGTCCGGATCATTCAATCCTTCTATCGATTCACTGGGCTGCTCAGCCGGGTAAAAATCTGCCCGCTCGAGCATGTCATCAATCATGCCCTGAAGGCCAAGATGCTGCCCATCCCCGGGTGAATAGATCCTGCTGACGCCGTAGTTGTGCAGAGCGTCGATCTCCTCTTCGACAATCACACCGCCGCCGCCGCCGAACACTCGAATGTCGGGACGGTTGCGCTCTCGCAGCATATCGATCATGTAGGAGAAAAATTCGGTGTGTCCGCCCTGGTAAGAACTGACGGCAATTCCCTGGACGTCTTCCTGAACCGCGGCATCTACGATCTCTGCCACACTGCGGTTATGCCCCAGATGAATCACTTCTGCACCGGAAGCCTGCAGTAGTCTGCGGATAATATTGATGGCAGCGTCATGGCCATCAAACAGGCTGGCAGCCGTTACAAAGCGCACACGGTAGGCCGTGTCGGGCTGAGTCGGTATTCCCAGCGAATTCAGAGAAGATGGGATGGAACTCATAGCCGGATTAATGACTCGGGCGAAGAGACGATTATTTTAGTTTCCGTTTACGTAAACGTCAATTGAGGCTATACTTTCGGCTCTTCCTCAGGAACCCTCGTGTGTTGCCGATATGACCCCTGATGCTACTCCCTATTCGATCTCGGACCTCGCCCAGGAGTTCAACCTAACCACCCGAGCCATCCGGTTCTACGAGGACGAAGGATTGCTCCAGCCCGGCCGTAGCGGCCGTCGACGGGTATACGGGACTAGAGACCGGGTGCGTCTGAAGCTGATTCTTCGTGGCAAGCGCCTAGGCTTCTCGCTGAGCGAGGTGCGGGATATCATCGAGATGTACGACCTCGATTCTGGAGAGACTGGTCAACTGCGTTACTTCCTTGAGCAGATCCAGCAGCGTCGTAAGGCCCTCGAGCAGCAACGCCACGATATTGACCTCACTTTGGAAGAGCTCGACCACATTGAATCTCAATGTCAGGGTCGCCTTACTGCACTCGCCTAAAGAGGTGAGAGTGCTATTCTTCTTAGTCAATCTGCCATGCGCGCAAGGACGAATTCTTGCTGAATAACACCAGCCCCGGGGCTCAGGTACTGCTGGTACTCGCAAGTCTGACGGTTGTCATTGCGGGCCTCAAAGCTGCCAATGCCATTGTGGTTCCGCTGCTGATGGCCATTTTTCTCGCGATCATATCTGCTGCCCTGCTGCAGTGGCTGCAACGCCGGGGATTACCACTTTGGGCCGCGATGACGCTAGTGCTCCTGCTGTTGGCGAGTACACTGGTGACGCTAGGATCACTCATTGGCGCCTCGATCAACCAATTCAGCAGCGCCCTGCCCCGCTACGAAACACAATTTGATTTGCTGATCAATCAGGCCACCGGGTGGTTGGGAGGTTTTGGCATCAAACTGCCGGCTGGAGGTGTCATCGAACTTTTCGATCCTGCGGGTGCAGCCAAACTCCTGGGCCGGTTGATAAGTGGATTTGGTGGTCTGCTCGCCAACAGTATGCTGATCATTTTTACCGTACTGTTTTTGATAGTCGAATCCACCAGCCTGCCTGAGAAGCTGCGCAGCATCTCGCAGAACCCGGAAAAGACACTCGGCGACCTTTCCGCTTTCATGAAATCAGTCAATCACTATCTCGTGATCAAAGCCGTAATGAGCCTGATCACGGGTTTGGTGATAGCGGTCTATCTCACGGTCCTGGGGGTCGATTTTGCGATCGTCTGGGGCGCACTGGCATTTTTTATGAACTTCGTTCCGTACATCGGATCGATAATTGCCGCGGTCCCGGCAGTAATACTCTCGTTGATTGATGCAGGGCCTGTAGTCAGCCTTGCTGTGGCAGGCGGATTTGTGGTGGTCAATCTCATTGTGGGTAATGTGCTGGAGCCGCGGTATATGGGACGGGGGCTGGGTCTTTCAACACTGGTGGTATTCCTGTCGCTGATTTTCTGGGGCTGGGTATTTGGCCCGGTAGGGATGTTCCTCTCTACCCCGCTGACCATGATTGTGAAGATTGCACTGGAAAACGATCCGAGAAGTCGCTGGATTAGTGTCCTCCTGAGCGCCCAGGCACCCGCGCGGCGCACCCTCCCATAGCACCCGCCGACACATCTTTACCCCAAGGCGTTCCTGTCGAGAACCGGCAGCATCGCTTGAAGGTGTCCGATTTATGAAACTGGACGCATTACAGTCCCCAAAATACAGGCGTTTTTGGCTGGGCTCTATTGGCTCCACTGGAGCGACCCAACTTTACTTTGTGGGGATGGGGTGGCTGGTCTTTGAGCTAACCGGATCTGCGCTGTATCTAGGCCTGCTTGGCGTCGCAATGGCCGTCCCGACGATCCTGGCGACCCTTGCGGGCGGACTCATGGCGGATCATGGTAACCGTGGCCGAATTCTGCTCATCACTTCAATTCTGGCAGGGGTTGCATTGGGTGTACTGGCGATCCTCGATCTTGGCGAGTGGGTAACCGTCTGGCAGGTGCTGGTCATCGCTGCTCTGCTTGGGCTGATTTCAGGATTTGATCTGCCGGCACGCGTTTCATTCTTCCCCGCTTTAATCGAACCACATCAGATGATGAGCGCGGTCGCACTGAATTCAATTCTCTGGCAGGGAACGAGGATGGTGCTGCCCGCCGTGGGCGGTGTGCTGATTGCCATCGCCGACACCTGGATCATCTTTGCATTGTGCACCGTGGGGTTCGCGGTGATGATCAAGATCCTTTTGGGCCTCCAGACGCCCGACAGCCCCCAACAAAGCTCAGCGAAAGACGGGGGGCTCGGAGCGGCCTCGCGATTTATCCGCCAGGAGAAGCTTTTTGCCGTACTCATTGCGATGACGTGGATTTCAATGTTCTTTGGCACCTCGTATGTTCAGATCATGCCGGTCTTTGCTCAGATATTGAATACCGGCGAGGAGGGGTATGGACTGCTGCTTTCTGCTACCGGCGTTGGGTCAGTGCTGGGAACCTTACTCGTTGGACGGCTACAAAGTTCGCCGAACCTGGGCCGTGTCATGATGGGGGGAAGCGTCCTGTTCGCTCTGTCACTGGTGCTGTTTGCGCTGGTGACGGGCCTTTCGGAAGACCGGCCGTTCGCCTTCGCGATGGCCTGCGGGTGTGCGATGCTCTCTGCTATTGGAGGGTCATTCTTCCTCATCAGTTCCATGACTGTGATGCAACTCGCTGTACCGGATACCCTGCGTGGAAGAGTCATGGGTATTCACAGCATTACCTTCAGCCTGATTGCTCTGGGAGGTCTCGTTCTGGGGCCGCTTGCTGAACTCGTCTCTGCGCCGGTTGCCGTATTGGTCGGCGTTGGCGTGGTACTGATGAGTATTGTCGGTTTCTCAATAGCATTTCCTCGATTGTGGCGCCTCAATGGCCAGGACCAGAAACTTTACCTCTAGATACCGTTAATCGTATCGACCTTCTCAGCACGAAAGACGCGCTTCATGATCCGTTACGCTTCATGATCTGTAGCTGCCCGCATGGTAAAATTGCCTTCCTTCTGCTGTGTTTGTAGGTTCTGCGTTGACACCTTCTGACCTTTATCCTCTAACAGCCTTGACAGCCCTGTCCCCGATTGACGGAAGGTATGGGCCCAAGGTTTCAGCTCTCAGACCCTTTTTCAGTGAGTTTGCGCTGATCCGTTACCGCATCTTTGTCGAGACGCAATGGCTACTGTCTCTGGCGGCTTGCGAGGAACTCCCTGAGGTGCCCCCTTTCTCCACGTCCGCAAAAACATTTCTGAATAAAATCTCGGATGACTTTTCGGTTGGAGACGCCGAACAGGTCAAGGCGATCGAAAGCACGACCAATCATGATGTTAAAGCGGTGGAATACTTTCTGAAACAGAGAGTGTCAGAACACAAAGAACTCAGCGCTGTATCCGAATTTATCCATTTCGGTTGCACCTCGGAAGATATCAATAACCTCTCTTATGCCCTGATGGTGCGTGACGCCCGTAACGGAATCCTGCTGCCCGCTGTCGACCAGATGACTTCTATGCTTGCTGAGATGGCCGGCGCTCTCGCAGATCAGGCGATGCTGGCGCGTACTCATGGTCAACCCGCCAGCCCGACAACCATGGGGAAAGAACTGGCCAACGTGGTGGCCCGATTGGATCGAGCTCGAGACCAGGTGGCGACAACCGCAATACGCGGGAAATTCAACGGCGCAGTGGGCAATTTTAATGCTCACCTTATCGCTTACCCCGAGCTTGACTGGTTACATCTGTCACAAAATTTTGTTGAATGTATCGGGCTCGACTGGCAGCAGATGACCACGCAGATCGAACCTCATGACGATCTTGCAGCGCTTTGTCATGCGTGGGTCCGGTTGAATACGATACTGATTGATCTTGACCGAGACCTGTGGGGCTATATCTCACTGGGGTACTTCCGACAAAAGACGGTGGAAGGCGAAGTGGGCTCAAGCACCATGCCGCACAAAGTGAATCCTATTGATTTCGAAAACAGCGAAGGAAATGCGGGTATGGCTAATGCGCTTCTTGAGCACCTGGCGGCCAAACTCCCGGTCAGCCGTTGGCAGCGGGACCTCTCAGACTCGACCGTCATGCGAAATCTAGGGCCGGCTTTTGCGCACTGTCTGTTGGCGCTGGATTCAGCCTGCCGGGGTCTTGGAAAACTTGAGGTCGACGAGACGCGACTGAACGCTGAGCTCGATAAGGCATGGGAGGTACTGGCGGAGGCAATCCAAACTGTCATGCGGCGCTACAACGTGCCGGAACCATACGAGAAACTCAAGGCACTCACCCGAGGTTGCTCTGAAATTGATGCCGCCACACTAAGAGACTTTGTGACGGCGCTGCCTATTCCCAAAGCCGCTCAGGACAGTCTCGCAGCCCTCACCCCGCAAACCTATACAGGAAACGCGGCGGCGAGTGTGCGGATGTTTCTGCAGGAAAGACACCAACACCACTGAGCACACAGGCAGGCCCATGGACGATGGAATCCGCCTCTCCCGCCTTATGGCGCAACAAGGTCTGTGCTCACGGCGAGAAGCAGACCGACTCATCTCTGCGGGAGAGGTTTTGGTGGACGGAAGAGTGGTTAATCAACTCGGGTCCCGGGTGCACCCCCTGGCAAAGATTCAGTTGAGCTCCCAAGCGCAGCAACAGCGCGCGTCGCTGGCAACGGTGCTCCTGCATAAGCCACCTGGAGTTGTCTCGAATCAACCCGAAAAAGGCTACCCTGAGGCCGTCTCTCTGATTACCAGAAACAACCGTGCGGATGCCGGCGTCCAGAGGCAAAAGCCAATTCCTAAGGCACGAAGCCTCCATGTCGCTGGGAGGCTTGATATTGATTCTGCCGGACTGCTGGTGCTGACCCAGGACGGGACGATTGCTCGAACTTTGATCGGGCCCGACAGCCGGATAGAAAAAGAATACCACGTGGGTATTGATGGAGATATCACCCCAGCCGCTATCGAGCAACTTCGCAGCGGCCTTATCCTTGATGGGCGCCCGCTTCTTCCTGCCGGGATCACTCACACCCGCCCTGGCCAGTTGAAGTTCGTTCTCAAGGAGGGTCGCAAACGGCAAATCCGTAGGATGTGTGAGCTAGTAGATCTAAGTGTCCGTACGCTGGTGCGGGTCCGTATTGGTCGGGTTCTCCTGGGTCAACTACGGCGTAATCAATGGCGTCACCTTGCGAACGGTGAAGTGTTCTGATGGCCAGTCTGTACTCACTCGCACGACCCCTGCTTTTCCAGCTTGACCCCGAGACGGCCCATCGACTCACCCTCGCAGCCATCGGGCTGCTCGGGCGTATCCATCCCATTAATCAATATGTTGCCGATGTATGCCGAGGATCGCTGCCAGCAATTCCCGTCGAAGCGATGGGTCTTTCTTTCCCAAATCCCGTAGGCCTTGCAGCAGGACTCGACAAACATGCGCAGGCTGTCGATGGACTAGCCACTCTGGGGTTTGGGTTTCTCGAACTGGGTACCGTGACGCCTCTACCGCAAACCGGAAACCCCCTGCCGCGCATGTTTCGACTGACCCGAGCACAGGCCCTGATTAACCGGATGGGCTTTAACAGTGAGGGCCTCAATCAGTTCCTTTTCAGGCTGGGTCAGCACCAGCAACAGGCGATTATCGGTATTAACCTTGGTCGTAATGCCACCACCGAAAATGAAGACGCCTGGCGAGACTACCTGACAGGCCTGCGTGCGGTATACCGCATCGCCGACTACGTAACGATCAACATCTCTTCCCCGAATACCGAAGGGCTTCGAGATCTGCAGGAGCACAACACTCTGGATCAGTTACTCCAGCAATTGAAAGACGAGCAGCGTCGCCTGGCGGATCTGCACAGTAAGTACACACCCATCGCGGTGAAGATTTCGCCTGACCTGGATACGGATGCGATCGGGCGAATAGCCGAGGTGCTGACCCGCCGAGGCATCGACGGGATTGTGGCCACCAATACCACCACTACCCGACCTCTGGATTCAAACAGTTACCCCCAGGCTTCGCAGACAGGCGGCTTGAGTGGCGCACCATTGGCGACTCTTTCGCATCACGTGATCAGCGAACTCAGGCAACATACGCCGTCCAACTTTCCGATCATTGGTGTCGGCGGTATTGTAGATGCCGCATCCGCCCAAGCTGTCCTCTCCGCGGGGGCAACTCTGATTCAGTTATACAGCGGACTTATTTATCGTGGTCCCGCACTGATAAGAGAAATACTGAAAGCCCTTGAGGCGGCAGATGCCGCCGGGCGCTGACGGGTCAACACCAACGTGACAAACAGGTATTCCAACCCACTCCTCCATCTCAATGACCAAGATGGGGTCTATCCGCCATCCTGGTACGCAGCCACGGCCACCGGTATTTTGGAAACACAGCCACTACAAGGCGACCATCGCTGTGATGTTGCCGTCATCGGGGGCGGCTTTACCGGTCTCTCCGCTGCCCTGAACCTTGCCGAGCGTGGATACTCGGTGAGTCTGCTCGATGCCCATCGCATTGGCTGGGGCGCAAGCGGTCGCAATGGAGGTCAGGTTGGCACGGGACAGCGCGTTGCGCAGGATGAACTCGAGCAAAAAGTGGATAGTGGCCTTGCCCGTGATGCCTGGAAAATCGCCGAAGAGGCCAAGGGACTGGTCACAGACCTTATCGCCCGGCACCAGATTCCCTGTGACTACCGGAGCGGTTCGATTCATGCCAATCACCGGCGTCGCTATGATCATCACTCCCGGCAGTTCGTCGAACTGCTCAACGAAAAATACGACTACGACAAGATCCGGTATGTACCACCGGATGAGATGCAGACCCTGGTCGGTTGCAAAGGCTATTCTGCCGGCACGCTCGATATGGGCGCGGGCCATCTGCATCCACTCAATTACGCACTCGGTATTGCCCGAGCGGCAATGACGGCGGGCGCAGCGTTATTTGAGCGCTCCGAAGTCACCCACATAGACCTCGGAGATCCAGTACGCCTTTACACAGCTCAGGGCTCTCTGACTGCAAGATATGTGCTCTACGCGTGCAACGGCTATATCGGCTCGCTAGAAAAATCCATCGGCCAGCGTGTAATGCCGATTAATAACTACATCATTGCAACCGAACCGCTGGATGATGATTGCGTCCGCAGGCTCATTGCGAATGGTGCCTGTGTGTCGGATTCGCGCTTTGTGGTCAATTACTTCCGATGCTCGGCGGATAACCGAATGCTTTTTGGTGGCGGTGAAAGTTACGGTTACCGTTTCCCCAGAGATATCAAAACCTTTGTGCGAAGGTACATGCTCAAAATTTACCCAGATCTAAAAGAAGTAAAAGTAGAGTACGGGTGGGGCGGCACGCTGGCCATTACCATGTCACGCCTGCCCTATTTTCAGCGTCATAGTGCGAATATCTTCTCAGCATCCGGGTACTCCGGCTCGGGGGTTGCACTTGCCACCGGCGCCGGCGCCATGCTTGCCGAAGTGATCGATGGCGTAGCCAGCCGGTTCGACGTCATGAACCGGCTCCCGACACCGCGCTTTCCTGGAGGCCGCGCCCTTCGATCTCCGTTGCTTGCCCTTGCGATGACCTGGTTCGCAATACGCGACCGACTTTGATTCAAAAGCTCGCGAAGGCCCAACAACCTAAGTCAGGAAGACTATTGCTGTGCAACGCGCCTGAAACAAAGTGAGCGGTTATTGGCCGGCATCGGAACATCAGTATCAAGAACAAAACCCTGATCTTGGGCAACTCGAGTGAGGTCCTCGAAGTTTCGGATACCGCTCACGGGGTCGCGCGCTTTCAGCCATTGATCAAACTGCACGTTGCTGGACTCAAGCGGACGGTCCGCATATCGATAAGGTCCGTAGAGGTACACCCCCTGCCCTGGTGCAAGAACATCCCCTGCCGCTACAAACAACTGGCACGCACCCTTCCAGGCAACGATATGTAATGTATTGATACAGACGATCGCGTCAGCCTGAGGCAGTTTCAGGCTATCCGACAGCAGGTCTACGCTGATCGGCGCAAGGCAGTTATCGCCTGCTTCTTCCTGCCAATGGGATATCCCTTCGAGATTTTCCTGTAAATCACTCGGAAGCCATTCGAGATCTGGAAAGGCAGACGAAAAATAGGCTGCATGCTGTCCGGTTCCGCTACCGACTTCCAACACCCTGCCACGCTTAGGAAGACACTGCCGTAAAACCTCAAGGATAGGTTCCCGATTGCGATCACAGGCGATGGCGTAAGGTTTTCCTGGGCTGGAACTATTCATGGCAGCGGGTCTCAGCCGGATGTCATATCCACCCGACATCTGTCTGGTACGCTCCGACTAGATAAAGGGTGAGAAAATGAACTCTCTGAGCGGGACTTGATAATGATCGATCAGCATGAGCGCGAACAGCATCGCGAGGTACTGAATTGAATAACCAAAGGTCTGCTTGGAGAGCGCGTCACTGTAATTGCGATACAGCCGGACCACAAAGACCAGAAAAATCGTTCCCAGAATAAGCGCCCCCGCAAAATACATCTTACCGGACATCCCGGTCGCAAAAGGCAGAACACTCACCGCTAGCAACAACACAGTGTAAAGCACCATCTGAAGCAGCGTATGCCTCTCACCATGGGTAACGGGCAACATGGGAATGCCGGCTGCAGCGTACTCATCTCGCCGATATAGCGCCAGTGCCCAGAAGTGCGGCGGCGTCCAGCAGAAGATAATCAGGAACAGTAAAAGGGCATCCGATGCCACCTCACCGGTGACCGCAGTCCAGCCCAGCACCGGCGGCATCGCACCGGCAGCGCCGCCAATGACGATATTCTGTGGCGTCGCATGCTTAAGCCAGACCGTATAGACCACGGCATAACCAATCATCGATGCAAAAGAAAGCGCCGCCGTAAGGGTATTGACCATCGTAACCAGCACTAGTACCGACACGACGGCCAGTGCGCTGGCAAAAATTAGTGCAGTGGTAGTGTGAACGGTGCCGGTCGGCAGCGGGCGGCCGGAAGTTCGGGCCATGACACGGTCAGCCCTGCGATCCAACAGATGATTGAAAGCCGCTCCGGATGCAGCAGACAGGCCAATCCCAAGGGCGCCAAAAATTAGCACGGAAANCGGCACCATGCTCTCCACTGAAAGAAACATGCCGACAATGGCCGTAAATACGATCAGCGCCACTACTCTGGGCTTGGTCAGNTCATAGTAAGCATGCAACGTCTGTCTGGAGCTTGNAGACGTCTGCGATGATGTGGAGGCCTGCGCTTTCATAACGGCGGTGAATTATACGGGATCAACGGCCCTGCTTTAGCCGATCCGGGACGCCCGCAGAAGACGGCTGATATCTTTTCGCAAATCGGTAGCCTCACTCTGAACGGGGTAACTCATCATCAGATTACCCAGTGGGTCGACCAGAAAGATTTTTGACGGCTGCTGAGTCAGCGCACCAGTCTGGGATATGAACTGCGACAGGAATCTTTCCCTTTTAGATAACTCTAAGGCNAGCACGACAGTCTGGGGCATCGCAACGCGAATCTCACTTAACGAAGGTAGTGAATCCGGGTTCAGTGTCACCACTATCAGACGAATCCGCTTATTGTTTTTTCCCTGGCTCAAGCGTACACGCTCGATCGCGTCACTCAGTTGCATACAGGAATCATTACAGTCAGCGTCGACGAAGAAAAGATAAGTCCAGCGGCCGAAGAAGGTATTGAGGTCAACANTGCTGCCGTCGGCTGCAATCATCTGCACATTGGTGAGGGGTCGGGGTGGATCAATCAGATCNCCCTGATTACGGAAGGCAGCCGGCTTCCATAGCCAAGCCGCGACAACCGGCGACAAAAAAAGTGCCATCAGCGCAATCAGCGTCCAGCGCTTACGCCTTTGGGTTGTCCGGGAAACAGGATCTGGATTGGGATCATTCATTGGTTTCATTCCTAATAAAAGTTCGCCTCGCTTTGATCTCGCGCCGAAGCATCGCACCCACTACCCCTACAAATGCAAGCGCTATCCCGAACCACTGAACGGCATAGGCCTGGTGGCGCTTGACCGCCATCCGGTCAGGTACCGGCCATACACGAACAAATCCGTCCGGCTCGTCCGGAGCAAGTCGGAAAACATAAGGGTGGATTGCATAGGGTGCTGACTCAGCAAATGCCGAAAGATCAAGGTTCTGGCGCAGGGATACATCATATGCTGGAGGACGGTCTTCCAGGGTGAAGGAACGCATAGGTTCGGCAAGATGNCCGCGGATGGTTCGGACCCCTTGGGGAATCTCCGGACTTGGAAGATCTTGTCTTGACCCCAAAAGCGGAATCCAGCCCCGGTCAACCAGGATCCGCGTGTCGCCAGGATTAATAATAAACGGGGTCAGCACCTGAAAACCCGGCTGACCCTGATGCATCCGGTTATCCCAAAGAAACTGCCCTTGCCCATCAAATCGGCCGTACGCCTGAGTTGGAAAATTCGACTGGCCTGGTTGCAGCAAGGTGTCTGCAATCCGGATCGGCGCTTCGCTCGCACGCGATGAATAACTGTCATACCAGGCTTGCTTTTCCTCAGCGCGTTGTAACTGCCAGATTCCCAATCCGATAAAACCCGCGCATATGANTGCTGNGCCGAGTAACGCCAGGGGATGGGATATCCGTCGCTTCGACACTTCAGTTCACTGAAACACTCGGTGTTTTTGGTAACATTGCCGATAGTCTCCTGACCGCGATTTCTCAATGCTTGCGAAAACCATAATNCTCATACTTCTGGTGGCCATGGTGATCAGCCTTGGCGCTGCAATGTTTTCAATGATCCGAGACAAAGGCCGCGGTACCGGCACGGTAAAAGCGCTCACTTACCGCGTCGCGATCTGGGCGTTTCTACTCCTGCTAATTGTCGTGGGGCTATATACCGGATTTTTGAAACCCGGTGGGTCGCTACAGCAAGCTGCAATACAAAACCAGCAGTAAGTCCTGGTCCTGAGAAAATCCCAAGCACCGCCTGAGGACTCGGCAATGCCTGGGAATCTATTGAAACGCTACAGTATGTAGACGAAGATGAATAGTCCAACCCAAACCGTATCCACAAAGTGCCAATACCAGGCGGCACCCTCAAAACCAAAATGCTCGTCGGGCTTGAAATGTCCGCGCAGACATCTCACCAATATCACGGCCAACGTAATCGCCCCGATTGTGACGTGNAACCCATGGAATCCCGTCAACATGAAAAAGGTCGCGCCGTATACCCCTGACCCCAACGTCAAGCCAAGGTGGCTATAAGCCTCAATGTACTCCCCAACCTGGTAATACATGAACAACGCGCCCAGTGCGACGGTAACGAACAGCCAGAAATTCATCGCCCCGCGCTGATTCTTCTTCAGCGCCCAGTGTGAAAACGTCAACGTCACGCTTGACACCAGCAAAATCACGGTATTTATAAGCGGAATACCAAACGCCCCGATGCTGGAGAACTGACCCGATCCAATATCATANTGGTCTGGCCCGATATAGGTTGCGCCCGCTGGCCCTGCTGTCGGCCACGTTGCCTCAAAACCAGGCCATAACAACTCCTCNCCCGCGAGCCACGGCACAGACAAGATACGGGTATAGAACAGCGCGCCAAAGAAAGCACCGAAGAACATCACCTCTGAGAAGATGAACCAACCCATTCCCATGCGGAAAGATGTATCGACTTGCGCATCGTAGCGCCCAGCCTCACTCTCCCCCGCCACCTGGCCAAACCAGGAATANAGCATCAGAATGATAATCACTGCGCCTGCAATCATCAGCCACGGGCCGGGGGGGAGATGGTGCAGATCCATAATGAATCCGAGCGCGAGCAGGAACAAACCCATTGAGGTAATCGTGGGCCACTTAGTCGGATCAGGCAGATAGTAACCGCCGTGTGCTGAGCTCATGTGTTGCGTCCTCTTTTTTAAGTTCTAAAAATATTTATAAAGTTGCAGATAAACATCTTTTAGACCAGTGACCCTCACGAGTTGGCTGGTTCAATGTCTTTAGCGGGATACACTGCGTATGACAGCGTGATCGTCTTTACTTCTCCTGGGAGCGCAGGATCNACCACAAACGTCACCGGCATGACCTTACTTTCCCGCGGCTCAAGCTCCTGACGGGTGAAGCAGAAGCATTCCGTCTTTCTGAGGTACCGCGCGGCCCGCGCCGGCGACACACTCGGGACGGCCTGTCCAGCAGAAAGCGTGTCGGTCAGACTGTGGGCCGCATAATTCACGGTCATTGCCTCCCCCGGATGCACCTTAAGGCGAACGGTCTCAGGCAGNTCCACCTGCCACGGAATACCGCTCACATTCACCGCAAACTCGACCGTTACGGTACGAGAGCGGTCAACCTCGAGGGGCTTTACGCTAACCTCGGTGAGCGTTGCACTCTTTCCGTTGAGGCCCGTTATCTCGCAAAAGATGTCATACAGCGGCACCAGCGCGTAGCCAAATCCGAACATCCCGACCACCCATAGCGATAGCCATCCGGCCACGCGGCGATTGCTTTTTTGTCGGGAAGGCTCATTCATGCGTTGACCATCNATCTCCNCGTCACAGGAGATATTTGATGATGCTCCAGGTGAAGACCGCANCCGCAAACACCGCTAAAACGATTACGGTCCTTCGGATGCCCACTTTTTGAGCGCCATTGGCGACTATTGTCATCAGTTTCCTATTTCACCTCGGGCGCCGTAGCAAAGGTATGGTAAGGCGCGGGAGAAGGCACAGTCCATTCAAGGCCTTCGGGATTCTCCCAAACCTCAGCACTGGCCTTTTTGCCACCACGAATCGCTTTTATCACTACGACCAGCAGGATAAGTTGCGAAAATCCAAGCACAAATCCGCCAATACTCGAGATGACGTTGAACTCTGCAAACTGAAGGGAATAGTCAGGAATACGTCGTGGCATTCCGGCAAAACCCAGGAAGTGCTGCGGGAAGAAAGTCACATTGAAGGCAATGATCGTAAGCCAGAAGTGCCACTTGCCGAGAGTCTCGTCATACATGTGGCCAGTCCATTTGGGCAGCCAGTAGTAGACGCCCGAAAACATCCCAAGCACCGAACCGCAAAAAATCACGTAATGAAAGTGCGCCACNATGAAGTAGGTATCGTGGTACTGAAAGTCCGCTGGAGTAATTGCCATCATAAGGCCAGTCAACCCGCCTACCGTAAACAACGCCACCGTCGCNATTGCGTACAGCATCGGGGTCTCAAAGGTTAAGCTGCCCCGCCACATCGTGGCCATCCAGTTGAAGATTTTCACACCCGTTGGAATCGCAATCAGCATCGTGGAGTACATGAAAAACAGCTCGCCGGAGAGCGGCATACCCACCGTATACATGTGGTGTGCCCATACTATGAAAGACAAAAAGGCGATNCCAGCAGTTGCGAACACCATGGAGGTGTAGCCAAAGAGCGGCTTTCGGGAAAAGGTTGGGATGACCTGCGAAATAATGCCAAAGGCCGGCAGAATCAGGATATAAACCTCGGGATGACCGAAGAACCAGAAGATATGCTGGAACATGACCGGATCACCGCCGCCTGCGGGATCAAAAAAGGCTGTGCCGAAATGACGGTCTGTAAGAAGCATGGTGACGGCACCTGCCAGTACCGGCATCGCGGCGATCAACAGGAAGGCTGTAATCACCCATGTCCAGATAAAGAGCGGCATCTTCATAAGCGTCATGCCGGGGGCGCGCATGTTCATAATGGTCGCGATAATGTTGATGGCGCCCAGGATCGACGACATACCCAATATNTGGATGGTAAAGATCGTTAGATCCACACCCATGCCTCCCTGCACCGAGAGCGGTGGATAAATCGTCCAACCCGCAGCCGGACCCCCACCGGGGACAAATAGCGAAAGAATCAGCAGAGACGTTGCAAAAGGCAACAACCAGAAACTCCAGTTGTTCATTCTGGGCAAGGCCATATCGGGCGCGCCAATCATCATCGGGATCATCCAGTTAGCAAAACCCACGAACCCGGGCATGATGGCNCCAAAAATCATGATCAGCGCATGCACCGTGACCATCTGGTTATAGAAATGCGGATCCACCACTTGCAAACCGGGCTGAAACAACTCCGCCCGGATAACCAGTGCCATGGCCCCGCCGACCAGAAACATAATGAACGAGAACCACAGGTACAGCGTACCGATGTCTTTGTGGTTAGTGGTAAACAACCAACGAGTGATGCCTTTAGGCACCTCGTCGTGGTGATGATCAGCGACCGTCGTAGTCATTCGCATACTCCTGTTTTTCTAAATTCTTTCAATCAACGTATCGGGGACAGGCTTAGCCATTGTTACGCTGGCCGTCCAACCAGGCCTGATACTGGCCTTCGTCGACGATATCAACCACGATGGGCATGAAGCCGTGATCCTTNCCACAAAGCTCTGCGCACTGTCCGCGGAAGGTACCTGTCTCATCCGCACGAACCCACATCTCGTTGATGAACCCAGGGATCGCGTCCTTTTTGCCGCCCAACTGCGGGACCCACCAGGCATGGATTACATCCCTTGCGGTCAGCAGAATCCGAACTTTCTGTCCGACCGGCAGGACCAAATGATTGTCGACTTCAAGGAGGTAATTTTCGCCCTTGGTCTCCGTCCCCGTAATCTGGCTTTGCGGCGTGGCCAGTTTACTGAAGAAAGAAACGTCTTCTTCCATATAATCGTAATGCCAGCCCCATTGGTAGCCAGTCACCTTAACCACCATATCTGATTCG
The DNA here is from genome assembly GCA_002171735.1 of Proteobacteria bacterium TMED61. GTDB lineage: Bacteria > Pseudomonadota > Gammaproteobacteria > Arenicellales > UBA868 > UBA868. The sequence continues at coordinate 16,727 of NHDO01000026.1, forward strand.
GTAGTGTCTTCCATCANCAGCAGCGCTTTGGTCGACGGAACCGCCATGACGATGAGGATCAGNGTAGGAATCACCGTCCAAATCACCTCGGCTTTCGTCGAGTGTGAGAACTTGGCAGCCTGCGCACCTTTGCTCTTGCGGAATTTGATGATCGAATAAAACATGATAGCGAAGACGATGATGCCGATCACGGTAACGATATACATGATCAGCATGTGCAGGTCGTACTGCACACGTGCAATCTCGGTAACNGGCCGCTGCAGNTTCAAGCCCCATTCAGCCTGCACGCTAGCGGGCNCCGCCCACAGCANAAGTGTACCGACGAGGGTCATTCCTGCACCCAGAAGATGCTTCAGTCGATTTATGATCATTTTCGTTTCCCTNAGAGTATGCAATTGCAATTAAATCTTTTCATAAGCGAGCACCTGGCTGACTTAATCATGGCTACAGCGCACGCTGCAGTTCTTTTGCCGTTCGAATTCGGTCCTCTTCGGTTAAGGTCGTNCCTATTTCCACAAACTTTCCATGTGACCCGACCAGCAACCTGCTTGGATACCAATGGCGACCCCCTGACAACTTAATCTGTGCCCAATAGCGATTTAAGGTTCCCGATGTTTCTCCGTATTGACTCTTCTGNCGGAGACTGACGTGATCTCCCCTCGCCTCAACGAGATCATAAAATGTGGACCGTCGTTGCAGCATCAAAAACACCACNACCANTACCGCCACCTCAAGGCCTAGAAAAGGCAGGACAGGCCATGCTCCGAGTATCAGCATAAAACCACCAATGAGAANAGCGACTAAACTGAAAATCAGAACAATAGCCTTGGCCCCGCTCGGCGACAGCGAGCAGTCAGGTCTAATTAACAGACGAAAATCGCGCCCATCCGGAGCGGTCTGAAAGAGAGTCATTTGCTACGCCAAACACGGTGGTCGGCCTGTATCGCCCAGACTGCTCCGAAAGCCACCCGACCCGACTGATTCAAGCCCTTAAACTGCGGCGAACACTAGCATAACTGCAGCCAGACCATCAAGCATGATCACCTTATCTTGACCCCGATCATGGCGTATAACCCAGCAAATTACTCTGTGAAATTTTGTCAGCTTCACAGGCAATCTCTACCGTGAGTGAAGCGCTCTCTACCGNGGTAAATCAACACGAACCCCGACCGGTTGGNCATCCGAACCGCCNGNAGCCCATGCCACCGCGTAAACCACCTCAAAAGTCGCGCGCAATCTACCTTGGTCGCCCTCTAANAGTGGGTACGNATCTATCAANGCCTGCCAGCGNAATTTACCCGTCAGAGTCCGACGCCGGTGCATCATGGCGTTGGTCGCGCCCAACGCGCGCAAATCATCAATGAGGCCAGTAAGTTTGGAGTAGGTGAAAGACAGCACTTCAACATCGACGACCGGTTCCAAAAATCCGGCCTGCAGTAAAGCATCACCCAAGTTATGCATATCCACAAAGGGGTGAACATGNGGATGATCATCGACACTGTTCCAGGCGCCGCGCAGTTCCTTTAGGGTATCCGGGCCTAGCGTGGAGATTACGACGGCCCCGCCGGGTCTTAGTACCCTGGCAATCTCATGAAATAGGAGCACGGGCTCAGACCACGGCACCACCAGGTTTACAAAGATCAAATCGAAAACACCCGTACTCAACGGTAGTGCCGCAGCATCACCGACCACCGGAGCCCAGGGTGTGGATTTTTCTTGCTGAAAGCACGCAGGACAGATATCAAGGCCAATTACGTGTGCTTTGGGGTAGCGATGTGACAATATCTCTGCTTCGATACCCGCGCCGCAACCCAGATCCAGGATGTTTCCGGGAATAATTTCTAGAAGCGCCAAACGGTCAATAAGCTCCTGAGCTGATCGTCTTGCGAGGATCGTGTCCTGCGGATCGAATCGGCTTGCACGCCGGGATGCCTGCATGACCGATCGTGCATCGAGTTCCGAAGACGCCTGCTTCATTTTCTAGTCCGAGACTGTGGTCATGGCAATGTTAACCCCGCGCTGTGAACAAGAGCACAGTAACGCCGGCGCACTCTCGTTAAATTGGACAAGTGGCATATCCTTTTCTATCGGGAATCAACCGCCCTGCACCAACTTGGACGAGTCTCCTGAGAATGGCAGGGAGATCTGCGCTCAGATTCATGACGCCGCCGTGTTGTCTTTTTTGTCATGATCAACCGGAGTTTCGCCATGGCCTCTGCCAGATCTGCTGGTATGCGCTTCCTTTTACGCTTGGCTCCTGCTGTTCACACTGCGGCCGAGTACTTGTGCAGCCGGGCATCTGCGGGCAATGTCAGCAACGGCCACCAAGTTTCGATGATATTGCGGCGCCACTATCTTACAAAAACCCTGTCGATAAAATGCTCTGCGCCCTGAAATACCGCCAACAGATATCTTTCGCTCGAACCGCGGCGGGCGTCATAGCTGATAACGCGCTTGCGCGAGGTCAGAAAAGACCAGATCTCCTTTGTGCAGTACCAATGACCCGACGAGCGCTTCGCAGAAGGGGTTTAAACCAGTCAGCGTTTATTGCACGACTCGTTAGTCGAAAGCTCGGCATCCCGGTGAACATATCACTTCTGAAAAAGCTCCGAGATACTGATCGACAGTCCACACTCAGCGCAAGAAAACGCCGGAAAAATCTGATCAAAGTCTTTTCTTGCAAGCAGCGCCTGGATGGCCGGCATATCGTACTGATTGACGACATCCTCACCACCGGAGCAACGGCTAATGAAGTCAGCAAAACCTTGACGAATGCCGGTGCAGCCCGTGTAGACATCTGGGTCTGCGCCCGCACATCCTGACATACTAAAGCCCGACAAACTTACAACTTAAGAGTTGGATATAGACGCAAAAAGTAGAAATCCCGGCGTTGCCGGGATTTCTATCAGCATGATGTTTAGTTACTTGGCTATTTACATTGCGATGGCAGGTAAGCATCCCCGATAGGATCGCTGGCACCACCGTCACAGGCCCAGGTAATATTTCCGTTGGACTCAGTTGGTGTCATCGCAAGAGTCTTCGATGCGATTGCCGAGGCAACTCCTGAGGCTTTCATCGCCACGGTAATAACGCCAGCCGTTCCAATCGTTACCGTATTTACGTAGGTGCCCTGCATGTTCGCCGCATCAGGGAGGCCAGCCATAGCATTAGTAGTCGGGAAGGCGCCTTCAGTCATTCGGTATTCCGAAACCGCGGTTTTTGCAGATCCACTGAAACTGAGCGCTTCAGCAACTTGGCTCCTGGCTACATAATTCTGATACTGGGGAATCGCGATCGCTGCCAAAATTCCGATGATCGCCACCACGATCATGAGTTCGATCAGCGTAAAGCCCCGCTGACGGTTATTTTTCCGTTCTGGTTTTGCCTGTTTAGAAAATATCATCATTAATACCCCCTCTCTGGTTTTGACGATTACTGCGTAGTAATTTATACGGCTCTAGCATATCACCGATGTGATAGGCGTCACATGAAGAGCAAGCCATTCTAGTTATGTTGTGGTGTCCCCAGACCAATAACGCCACTGCTTAAAAAGCACCGGTATTGTAGGGATTTTTTCGCCGAAGCAAAATCTTTATTCTGTTAGAGTGTCATGAGAATATTTCCAAATTTAAATGATTTTTTGGGAATAACCCAGATAAATAGTCCAAATACGCAGTCTGTTAGCCTTTCGAACAGTTCTCACTAACCCTGTCTGAATTTGCCTTTCTCTTTAATCATGGAACCAAGTCAGTCCCCATTTTCCATCACAGTCCAGGGAACGACCCTGTCAGGCCTATCGCGACGGGTCGTCGAGGCAAACCTGCTCTCCAAAGAGCGTGTCCGCGACACTTTTGAAGCGGCACAGAAAAGCCACCGCTCGTTCCTGCAGGAGGCGCTCGATCAGGGAGATGTCGACCGCACTGCATTGCTGAGATGCGCCTCCGAGGAGTCGGGCATGCCTCTGATGGATCTCAGGGCCTTTGATCTAGGCTGTCGGCCGCAAGAAATCGTTGATGGCCGGTTTCTGGAAACCCACGGCGTGCTACCACTGTTTCAGCGTGGGTCCAAGGTGTTCCTCGCCGTACCGGACCCGAGCGATGTCTCAGGCCTGGATGCCTTCACGTTCCAGACCGGATTCGGTGTCGAAGCCATACTGGTTGATCCCAGACTACTCACCCGGGTGATCCGTGACATCGTCAGCGGCATCGGTTCAGAACTTGCTGACCTCAACGAGGATCCCAGTCTTGAGGATCTGGCGACGAAAACAGCAACGCCATCCAGCACCGAAACCGCTGAAGTGGACACCCCCGTGGTGCGCTTCGTGAACAAGATCCTCATGGACGCGATTCGTCAGAAGGCCTCTGATATTCATATAGAACCTTATGAAGGAAAACTAAGGATCCGGTACCGGCTTGACGGTGTGCTCCATGAGATCGCGAACCC
>NHDO01000027.1 GCA_002171735.1 Proteobacteria bacterium TMED61
GAAACTGAGACAGGTGGTTCGGGTTCTTGACGATTCCCCGTTACTGCCAAAGGAGTTATTCAAGCTCCTTAGCTGGGCCGGACGTTANTACCATCACCCGATCGGCGANGTGATGCAGACGGCTTTNCCNGTTCTGCTGCGCCGNGATCGAGCTGCAGAGCCAAAGACGNNNTATCACTGGCGGATCTGCAATGCCGGACGGGAGCGTTTGGACACTATCCCGTCGCGAAACGCTGCCCAGCGCTGCGTCCTTAGCCTTCTGGCGGCGGCAGACGAGGTCGGTCTGGCTGCTGGGGATCTGTCATCTGAGGTCGCCAGCGCAGCGACGGTTCTGGCACGTCTTGAAGTGCAGGGCTTTGTGGAAAAATTGAGACACGGTTNNACAGCATCAGGTGAGGCTACTGAGGCGCCACCACCCCTCAATCCGGCGCAACAGGCTGCGTGTCGTGCACTAGATAAAGCGCAGAACTCATATAAGCCCTTCCTGCTCGATGGCGTGACCGGTAGCGGCAAGACAGAGGTCTATCTTGATTGTGTCNCCCGTACGGTGTCCCAGGGGCGTCAAGCACTGGTGCTGGTGCCAGAGATATCCCTGACGCCGCAACTGGTTTCACGNTTTGAGGGACGTCTGGGAGATTCGCTGGCAGTACTGCACTCGGGATTGACTGATACCCAGCGCCACCGGGCCTGGTGGCGTGCACGTGAGGGCAGTGCGACTGTCGTATTAGGTACGCGATCGGCTGTTTTTGCACCGCTTGCGCGGCNGGGNGTGATTGTCGTGGATGAAGAGCACGATCTTTCCTACAAGCAGCGTGAGGGGTTTCGCTATCACGCCCGGGATATCGCNGTAAAAAGNGCGCAATTAGCCAATATTCCNGTTATTTTAGGCTCTGCCACGCCCTCNCTCGAAAGCATGGCGAACGCTGTGAGCGGTCGGTATGGCCATCTGAAACTTAAGTCGCGCGCCGGGTCAGCCAAGATGCCCAAGATCGAGATTCTCGATCTCAATCGTCTCGCGGTGAACGACGGGTTATCGGCACCGGTTGTTGGCGCCATTGGGGATCGCATTTCCCGCGGGGAACAGAGCCTGGTTTTCGTTAACCGGCGAGGATTTGCGCCGGTGGTNGTTTGTACCGAATGCGGNTGGCAGGCNCTCTGCCCACGCTGCGANGCCAGACAAACNCTGCACCGNCGCACCGGTCGGGTTATCTGCCACCACTGTGGGAGTCAGGCNTCGGCACCGGCGAAGTGCCCGCAATGTCACACACCGGGCCTTTTTCCTGCAGGCGAGGGGACCCAGCGAGTCGAAGAGGCGCTGGTGCGGATTTTCCCCACGGCCCGCGTNATGCGCATCGACAGCGATGTCGCTGGCCCAGCNGAAGAGATCGCCCGGGCGCTTGAGTCTGTACGAGAACATGAGGTCGATATCCTTGTNGGAACTCAGATGCTGTCAAAAGGCCACGACTTTGCCGGCGTGACTCTCGTCTGCGTGCTGTCCGCCGACCAGGGTCTATATAGTCTTGATTTTCGGGGCCCGGAAAGACTCTCNCAGCAGCTCGCACAAGTCTCTGGCCGGGCTGGGCGGCGAGATAGCCCCGGGGCAGTTCTGGTGCAGACCTCGCATCCGGAAAGTCCGGCGTTTGCCCGGCTNAAAGAGCACAATTTTTCCGGATTTGCGAAAGAAGCTCTGATGGAGCGTGAAGCGGCAGGATATCCACCCTATGTGCGATTTGCCCTGATGCGGGCTGAATCAACCCAAAGCGGCGCGCCGATGACNTTTCTTCGTTCTGCCGCGCTTGCTGGGGAAGCGTTGTCGTATCGAAAGGCAGTNGAAATCATGGCGCCGGTACCGTCACCGATGGAGCGCCGNGCNGGCCGATTTAGGGCGCAGTTGCTGGTNAGGAGCAAGGACGAGCNCCGGTTTCACCNCTTTTTNGACAACTGGCTGCAGGNTATTGAGTTATCCCGAGGCGCCAAGGCAGTCCGCTGGTCAATTGATGTTGATCCCCANGAGATGTACTGACCCGGCGCTCCTCNNGAGCGTGTTCTGTGGTCTTCTCAGAGGTAAAAAATGGCGCGCATAAGGGCTTGCGGGGCTTTTCATCCCACAATACCTTGTTCACAATCACCCGTTGTCTCTGAATGATGTCTGGACCCAATTCGTGCCTAAGTTGAACTTATCCCAGGTGCTGCGCCCAACCGAGAAGGCCTACACGTTGCCTCCCGCATGCTACGTCGATGAGGAGATTCTGACTTTTGAGCACGAGCGTCTTTTCGCTGGAGGCTGGGTTAGTGCAGGCCGGGTTATGGATCTTGCACACCCCGGGGATTATCTGGCGTTCACGGTTGCCAATACGCCGGTCATCGCAGCCCGTGGCGACGATAACCGCCTTCGAGTTTTTGCCAATACCTGTCGTCACCGGGGGATGCGTCTGGTGCCAGCGGGCCGGGGCCAGTGCCGTCAATTCGTCTGCCCGTTTCATGCTTGGTGCTACCGATTGGACGGCAGTCTTTCTGCAGCCCCCCGTATGGATGGCGCCGATGGTTTTGATTCGGGGGATTTTGGCCTGGTGGAGGTCCGGAGCGAGGAACGGGCCGGTTTTCTGTTTGTCAACGTTGATGCCCAAGCGCCGACACTCGACAACTGGCTGGGTGACTTTGAGAAAGTGCACGAGCCGTGGCGGCTCGGTTCCCTGGTAACTGCGAGCCAACGCGAGTTTACGGTCGACTGTAACTGGAAGCTCTTCATTGAAGTTTTTAATGAGTACTACCACCTGCGCAAGGTGCACCCGAACAGCTTTTCAGCGTTTTACGCCAACCCAGACCCGGTGGACGAAACCCGCGGTGCGTTTGTCAGCCAGTTTGGTGAGCATACGCGGCGCGGCAGTGTCGGGGTGCTCGAGGAAGCCGGCAGCGGTCTGAATGCCTTGCCGGGATTGTCAGGCCGGCTGGCGGACGGTACCCGATACACCTGGGTGTATCCTGGTCTCACCTTTGCGGCTTCCCGGGATGCGGTCTGGGCGCTGGAGGTGTTGCCGGTCAGCGTGTCGACTACGGCAGTTCGCCTGAGTCTGCTGTTTGACAGCGCCAGCGCATCGATGCCGGATTTCGAGAAGATTCTTGAGCGCTATGAGCATCGCATGGCGGTGGGCATGGATGAAGATATTGTTGTGCTGGAGGCGCAGCAATTGGGCCTTCAATCCCCTCTTGCCCGGGCCGGGCGGATCTGCCCGGAACTTGAGCCAAGTATCCACGTTTTTCACCGTTGGTACGCCGATCAGCTAATCGCGGCGGGAATCGGTACGACGTAGTCCGATAACAGTCTTTTACGGCCGGTGCGCGCTGGCGAGATAGTCTTCGGACTGAAACTCGTGGAGCCGGCTCGCAGTGCGGACAAAGTCCTTGGCCAGGCGTGTGCCCCGATACAGTTCGTTGGCGGGCGCNGCCGCAGAAACGATCACATTGACTCTTCGGTCGTAGAGTTCATCGATCAGCTCAACGAAACGCCGGGCGGCGTTCTCCCGGTCTGCGTCAAAGCAGGGAATACCGCTCAGGAGCAGCGTGTGACAACTTCTTGACAGTTCTGCATAGTCCACTTTAGACCGAGGCCCCTCACACAACGCCTCAAAATCAAACCAGATAACGCCNTTGCCTCTCGCCCTGATCGGGATCTCACGACCGTTCAGCCTCAGCCTGTCTGGCGTGATCTCGGCCTTGGGTTCGATCGTGAGCAACAGGGAGCGCATACTGTCCTCAGCCCCGGCATCNTTCGGCACATGGTAGGTGGGTAGCGATCCCAGGGTTTCCAGCCGGTAATCNCGATNACCGTCGAGGTGGATGACTTNGGTGTGGCGCTCGATCAGTTCGATNGCGGGCAAGAANCGGTCGCGCTGCAGACCCTGCTGGTAGAGCAGCCGNGGCGATGTATTTGAGGTGAATATCAGGGTGAGACCATTGTCGATCANCGCATGCAGCAGTCCCGANAGGATCATGGCGTCACCGATGTCCGAGACCTGAAATTCGTCAAAGCCCAGCACCCGCGTGTTCGTGCTNATTTCCTGACTGATGCGCCGCAGTGGATCCCTCTCCTCGCGCCGGCGGCGTAGGCCATCATGGATTTCGAGCATGAAGCGGTGAAAGTGCACCCGGCGGCAGGTTCTGGCGGGAAGTGCGTCGAGCAGAGTATCCATGATCAGGGTTTTGCCCCGACCAACGGAGCCCCACAGATAGAGTCCCCGGACAGTATTGCGAGGGGTTTTCCGTACCCTTAAGAGGCGGGCGAGACTCCAAGCCTCCCTTGGCTGGCCAAAACTTTGACTAAGATCGTCGGCGAGAGAGGCGCAGATCTCTAGGACGCGCTGCTGATATACGTCCGGCTTGACGCCGTCCCGGCCGAGTTGTTCGATAAACGTCGCACTAAGGGGAGCGGGGGGTGTCACGCCGAGGTAAGGGCAGAAGTAGCGGTGACAATACCATCCGGGTCGGCCCATAGATAGTGACCCGGGACAAAACGGATGTCCGCAAAAAGGACACCGATTTGGGTCTGGCCTTCTCCGCGCTTCACGCTCTTGGCCGGGCAGGCGGCAAGCGCCTTGATGCCGATAGGCAGTTCGGCGAGTTGTCGGCTGTCGCGGATACAGCCGTTGATAACAAGCCCCGACCAGCCGTTGCCTGAGGCAAGCGCCCCGATCTGATCACCCACCAGCGCGCAGCGGAGTGACCCACCGCCGTCAATGACCAGCACCCGACCCGCGCCCTGGGTTTCCAGTATCGAGCGAACGCGTGTGTTGTCTTCAAATACCTTCACCGTCGCGATTTCACCCGAAAAGCGAGCGGCGCCACCGAAATCCTGAAACAGTGGCGCCGCTACCTGAAGGCGATCACCGTGTGTGTCATAAAGATCAGCAGTGTCGGTCATGGGGCACTGGCCTCGCGGGTATCCCGAAAGAATCCAAGGATATCGTCAAATGCACCGAGACCTCTGAATTCTTCGGTATCCATGGCCTCACGGGTAGAGTCCGGACAGGGTATGGCGAGCAGATGGGATATACCGTATGCCGCTGCACTGCGCAGTACGTCGAGGTTGTCGTCAATGAACAGAGTTTTTTCAGCAGAGAAGGGTTCGGTCTTCTGCAGCAGCTTCCAGAACTCATCGTGTTCTTTGGGATATCCCAGATCATGGGAACTGATAATGCGGTCAAACAGGGGGGCGATCCCGGTTTGGTCCATCTTGAGGTCTATCGTCTCCGGGTGAGCATTNGTGACGAGCACGACCCGGCGTGGGTCGCCTTGAAGCGTGGTAAGAAAATCCTCGGCGCCGGGTCGGGTTTGGATGAGGTGGCGTTTTGCGGCCTTAAGGGCAATGATATCGAGGTTCAGTTCGCGGCTCCAGAAGTCTGTGCAATACCAGTCGAGCGTGCCGCGTAACTGCTTCATTCGGGCAAATACCTCAGCACGCGCTGTTTCCGGCGCNAGTTGGTGATGCTGCGCGTAGTGCTCGGGAATAAATTCGACCCAGAAATGGTTATCGAAACGCAGATCAAGCAACGTACCGTCGAGATCGAGAAATACCGACTCAATGTGATTCCAGTCGACCATGGGTTGTCCTAAAGGGGCCCGGGGGCAAGACCCCCCAGTTTGGGGATGATCGTCTTATTCTAGCGTCGCGCTCGGGTAAGACGATTGGGTCTCGACCGGTCGCGATAAGTGGGTTGTGCGGCCTGACAGCCTGCGTTAATCTGCTCCCACCTTCCGTTCCGGGTGATCGCCGCAGTCATGAGTACCTTGCCCGAAATTCTGAACACGACACCAGTCGCCAACAGCCGGCTGTTTTCTATTGAGCAGGTGGACCTTCGTTTTTCCAACGGCACCGAGACGTGCTTCGAGCGGCTCGTGGGCCAGGGGGCTGGCGCGGTGATGGTGGTACCGATGCAGAACGAACAGGAGCTTTTGCTGATCCGTGAGTATGCCGTGGGTGTGGAGCGCTACGAACTCAGTTTCGTCAAAGGCCGGATCGACCCGGGCGAGACCGCTCAGCAGGCGGCGCACCGGGAACTCCGGGAGGAAACGGGTTTTGACGCCGGCAGCATGGAGGCATTGGCGGCGGTCTCACTGACCCCCGCCTATTCGAATTACCGTACCCATATTTTCCTCGCCCAGGACTTATTTTCCTCGCCACTGCCGGGAGACGAGCCGGAACCGCTTCAGACCAAGTCATGGTCTCTGTCAGATCTGCCCGCACTGCGCGACCGGGAGGATTTTTCCGATGCCCGCAGTATTCTNGCAACCTACCTNGCCACTGAGCNCATCAATTCATGAGTATCGNCGGTGTACGGATCGAACCGGTCGTNGAGATTGCCCGTGCTGCCGGTGCGGCGATCATGGAGGTCTACGAGCGCGAGTACGAAATCATTGAAAAAGCCGACGGATCGCCGGTGACTACTGCCGACCATCGGGCGCACGACATCATTGTTGAGCANCTACAGNTANTGACGCCAGAAATCCTGATCGTCTCGGAAGAATCTAAGGATATCGATGACGAACGGCGCTTTGAATGTTCTCGGGTTTGGTTGGTGGACCCACTGGACGGCACCAAGGAATTCATNCGCCGTAATGGGGAGTTCTCGGTGAATATCGGTCTGGTAGAGGAAGGCCGATCGATATTGGGTGTGGTCTTCTGCCCGAGTTCTGGGGCATGTTATTTCGCGGCGCAGGGGCAAGGTGCCTGGCGCCAACAGGGCGGAGGGGNGCCGGAGCCAATCCAGGTAAGTGCCTACGATCCCACACACCCNCGGATGGTCGCGAGTCGTTCCCATGCGGGCGCAGCGGTGACTGCNTTTCGCAGTGCGCTGGCTGCGAAGAGCGGATCTGATCCGGCCATTGTCAGTATGGGCAGTGCGCTCAAGGTNTGTGTGGTTGCCGAGGGCAACGCCGACGTGTACCCGCGCCTTGCGCCCACCTCTGAGTGGGATACCTGTGCTTCGCACTGTGTACTCACTGAGGCCGGGGGACGACTGGTGGACTGCGATGGCACTGAACTCAGTTACAACAAGAAAGACATTCTTAACCCATGGTTCGTGGCGATGGCTGATNCNGATGTTGATTGGCTGCAATTTTGTCCACCGCAGGAAGCTTAGTCGACAAACGCGGTAATGCCGGGCCGAAGGCCTTTCGCCCTACCGGACTATAATGAGGGTGATCCCCGGCCCGTAGAACTTTTGGTCCTAAAAAATACAGTGGACACCCTTCCTTTTACGAAAATGCACTCGCTGGGCAACGATTTCGTCATGCTCGACGGTGTCAGCACGTCTCTCACACTCAGCCCTGAAGTAATCCGCCGGATAGCCGACCGTCACCACGGTATTGGCTGCGATCAATTGATCGTGGCAGAGCCCTGTGCCGACGGGGCGGATTTTTTCATGCGTATCTATAACACCGACGGCAGCGAATCGGGCCAATGCGGCAATGGGGCCCGCTGTTTCAGTCGTTTTGTCAGGGAGCAGGGCCTGACGGAAAAGACCCATCTCNAAATCCAAACAATCGGCACGCGGTTTACCCTGTCGGCGGGTACCGAGGGCNAGGTGAGTGCTGAACTCGAAGCCCCTATATTTGAGCCGGAGAAGATTCCTTTCCGGGCCGCGGAGGTGTCCGACGGTTATTCGTTGTTGGTAGCCGATCAGAGTTTGCGTATCGGGGTGGCCTATTTAGGAAATCCCCATGCGGTGCTACTGGTTGAGGATATTGATGAGGCCCCGGTGACCAAGACGGGCCCAGCGATTGAACATCATCCTGACTTTCCCGAACGCACCAATGTGGGTTTTGTCGAGATCAAGGATCGCACNCACCTCAAGCTGCGGGTATGGGAGCGCGGTGTGGGTGAGACGCTGGCCTGTGGCAGCGGGGCTTGTGCTGCAGTCTCGGTCTGTCGGCGCTGGGACCTGATCGATGACAGTGTCAGGGTGACCTTGCCCGGNGGAGCGCTAGAGATCGCCTGGCCNGGNGACGGCCCGATCTTCATGGCTGGNCCCACTGAGCGGGTCTTCGACGGCCTCTGGCTGGCGCANTAACATGGACCCCTCTGAAGGCGCGAGCAAAAACCCGGGCCTGAGTCCGGACGAAAGCGAAGTAGCAGATTTTCTGCGCACACACCCTGATTTCTTTGAACGTCATCTTGCNCTGCTGAGTGAACTGGTGGTGCCNCATTCTGCGCGCGGCGGGACGGTGTCCTTGCTGGAGCGACAGGTNGGCGTGCTGCGNGATCAGCTCAGTATCGAAAAGAGCCGGCTCGCCAGCCTGATTGACAAGGCTAAAGAGAATTCCCGGCTGCAGCAGCGCCTCCAACGATGTTTTGAACGGATCACCCGCACGCGCGATATGACTGAACTGCTNGACGCTGTACCCCGGGTGTTGCAGGCGGAATTTGGCCTGGTGACTGCGGTGATNCANTTTTCTGGCCACGCTGCNCAAGACGTNATTCCCATTGGTGCGCTGGTGCCGGACGATAACGAGAACGCCGTCCAGGTGATGCGTCGGCTATCCGGGAAGGCCTGTTTGCTGGAAGCACCGTTGTCTGATGAAACCGCAGGGCTGCTCGACCCGGCGAGTGNGGCGCAGGCGGCATCCTGTGCCGTGCTGCCNATGGTGGATCGCAGCGGTAAACCGATCGGGTGGATCATTCTGGTGTCAGGCGATCCCGAACACTATCGGCCCGATATGGATACTATCCTGCTCGAAGGACTGGCCGGATTGATCGGAGCCACCTGTATTCGCTTGGGACTTTCCTGATTGCTCACCATGTCAGGCATCGACAAAACGATAGAGGCCTTTGTTGAGCACCTGCGTTATGAACGGCGACTGTCGGAGCATACTGTGTCAGCGTATCAGCGGGATCTCGCACGCCTAAACGCCTTCCTTTCAGAGCGGGGCATCGCGAATCTCAGAAAACTGGGGCCACCGCAGGCGAGGCTCTTTGCCGCAGGCCTGCGACATGCAGGTTTGTCGAGCCGCTCGATTGCTCGCACGCTATCAGCCGCACGATCCTGTTATCGGTATCTGCTCCGGGAGAAGCAGGCCAAGATCAATCCCTTCGATGGGATCTCTGCACCGCGCGGTGAGCGCAAATTGCCCAACACGCTGAATATCGAAGAGGCTGCGCAACTGGTTTCTATTAAGCCGGTGTCNGATCTGGAATTTCGTGATCATGCGATTCTGGANCTTTTCTATTCCTCCGGCCTTCGTCTTTCGGANCTCGCTCGCACAGACCTCAAGGANATTGACCTNAATGCGGCTACGCTGGTNGTCACCGGCAAGGGNGACAAGACGCGCATCNTTCCCGTGGGNCGCNACGCTGTCGNAGCCATCCGTGAATGGATNNCACGGCGGGATCANTGGNCCNGTGCTGATGAAGAAGCGCTTTTTGTGGGTCGTACGGGNACCCGNTTGGGCGCGCGCGCGATTCAAAAGCGNGTTGAAGTNTGGGCCCTGCGNCAGGGNTTGGATCGCGGGGTGCATCCGCATATGCTCCGCCANTCCTTTGCGAGCCATCTTCTGGAATCGAGTTCCGACCTGCGTGCTGTACAGGAACTGTTAGGTCATGCTGATATCTCGACCACTCAGGTCTACACCCACCTCGATTTTCAGCACCTCGCCAAGGTTTACGACAAAGCACACCCGAGAGCCCGCCGACGACGATGAGTTCCCGCCTGTTCTGATGACGGATTCTGGCGGTCGACGGTGGAGGTTTTGCCGGGAGGCGCGTCGTGGATAAAGCGGTATCGGACGCGCGGGGTATCTTTAAGCCGGATAAGCACATGATATACATGATAATATTAGGTCTAAACCGCGTTGGCTCCAGTGCGGCGTTCTGCAAATTTTTTCCCACCTGAGAGGGGTTATTTATGTCTTCTGTTGCTTTGATTCCTGTGGTGCTCGGCGTCATCGGTCTTCTGGCGGCCTTGGTTGTTTACCGCTCGGTTCTCGCCTATTCCCCAGGCACCGGAAAGGTTACTGAGATTGGCGAACAAATTCATAAGGGTGCACTGGTCTTCATGCGCCGCGAGTATTCCTACCTGGCTATTTTTGTAATCGTGGTCGGGGCGGGGATTTTCATCTCGGACCTTGGCTGGAAAACGACTGTCGCTTTTTTCGTCGGCGCGCTCGCTTCAGCGTCAGCGGGGTATATCGGCATGTTCACCGCCACCCGGGCAAATGTCCGGACGACCACCGCGGCGGCAGAAAGTGGGGCACCCGCTGCGCTGACCGTGGCATTCTTCGGCGGCTCGATCATGGGCCTCACCGTAGCGGCCATGGGATTACTGGGTCTAGGCATCCTGTACCTTGCCTTTGGCGGTGATCCCCATACTGCGCACGTGATTCATGGGTTCGGCATGGGCGCATCTTCAGTGGCATTGTTTTCCCGTGTCGGCGGCGGCATCTTCACCAAGAGTGCTGATGTCGGCGCGGACCTGGTCGGCAAGGTTGAGGCTGGCATCCCCGAGGATGATCCACGCAACCCGGGTGTCATCGCGGACAACGTCGGCGACAACGTCGGCGATGTCGCCGGCATGGGTTCGGACATTTTCGAGTCCTACTGCGGCGCAATGATCGCTTCAATCGCCATTGCGGCAACTCTGGCCCCAGAGATGATTAACGCGCTAGCAGGCGGTGATCAGTCGAAATTGATGTTTCTGCCGCTGGCGCTCGCTTCGGTGGGTCTCCTGTGTTCAATCGCTGGCATCGTGCTGGTTAAAAGTGCGTCGAGCAAAGCGCCGGATAAGGCACTTCGGACCGGGACCATTGGCGCGACAGTGATCTTCATTATTGCTGCGCTGGCATTGACCTGGTGGTCCGATATCAGCCTCAAGATCTGGTGGTCGGTTGTCGT
>NHDO01000028.1 GCA_002171735.1 Proteobacteria bacterium TMED61
GGTGCATGTAGGGGAGCGGGTCTTTGATGTGGTTCGCAGCCGTATTGGTCTGGAACCGATTACTGAGGCAGACGAGGGACAACGTTATCTCCTCAGAGTGCAGTTCGAAAGCGAAGACCTTATCCGGTCGGGAACTCCCTGTATCGTGAAAGTGCTCTAGAGGGCCTGAGAAGGCCTCAGGTGGTGTTGGGGGCTAAAGAACTAATGGTCTTCAGGGTAGTCACAAAAGCGTCGAGCGGGTAATCAGCAGACTCCCCGGTGGCCCGGTCGCGGTATTCGACGATACCTTTGGTGAGGCCGCGGTCACCCACCACAATGCGGTGTGGTATGCCGATGAGGTCCATTTCTGAAAACATTACTCCCGGCCGCTCATTCCGGTCATCGAGCAGCACGGAAAATCCCGCGTCAACAAGATCTGCGTAGAGAGTCTCAACGGCATCGGCAACCTGTTGTGACTTCTTGAGGCCGATTGGCACGATGCAGACATCAAAAGGTGCCAGCGGCGCTGGCCAGATAATGCCGTTGTCATCGTGACTCTGCTCGATGGCAGCAGCGACGATACGGGTGACGCCGATGCCGTAGCATCCCATATGGAAAGGCTGGCTGCGGCCTTCGGCGTCAAGAAAGTTGCCATCGAGCGCCTCGCTGTATTTGGTTCCGAGCTGAAAAACATGGCCGACTTCAATCCCCCGGCGAACCTCGATGGGTTGCGAGGGGTCGGTCGGACAAGGATCCCCGTCAACGGCCTGCCGCAGGTCATGGGTTCTCGGTTCAGCAAGATCCCGACCCCAGTTGACCCCTTTAAGATGAAAGCCCTCACGGTTGGCGCCACAGACGAAATCTGCCACGCCGGCTGCGCCATGATCGACGATGACGGGTATATTCAGCCCTACTGGTCCAACCGAGCCTGGCGCCACTCCGGTGGCTTCTTCAATTTCTTTGGCGCTTGCCATGCGTAGCGGTTTGGCCACCTCATCCAGCGCCTCGGCTTTTACACCGTTAAGGACATGATCGCCCCGCAGGACCAGGGCGACGGGCATATTCTCGCTGCCCTGAACAATCAGCGTTTTGAGGGTCTGTGGGGAGTCTATGTTTAGCAAATTGCACAGTTCCGCTATGGTGTGGACATCCGGGGTGGCAACCTCCGACATTGTCTCGATCGCCTCGGGGCGTACGGTAGATGCCGGCGTTAAATCGACTTTTTCCACATTGGCCGCATAACCACAGGTTGAGCAGAACGCGATAGCGTCTTCTCCAGATTCTGCCAGCACGTGGAATTCATGGGAGAAATTACCTCCGATGGTTCCGCTGTCGGCCTCCACCGCCTGCGCCTGCAGACCTAGTCGTTCGAAGATGCGTACATAAGCGTCGTACATCGCCTGGTAACTTTGCGACATGCCTTCACTATCGCGATCAAACGAGTAGGCATCTTTCATGATGAACTCGCGCGAGCGCATCACCCCGAAACGTGGTCGGATCTCGTCCCGGAACTTGGTTTGGATCTGGTACAGGTTCACGGGCAGTTGTCGGTAACTCCGGATTTCAGCCCGGGCGAGTGTCGTGATGACTTCCTCGTGTGTCGGCCCGAAACAGAAGTCTCGTTCATGGCGATCCGCAAAGCGAAGTAGTTCTGGTCCGTAATCGTCCCAGCGACCGGATTGTTTCCAGAGTTCAGCCGGCTGGACCGCTGGGAGCAATACCTCCTGGGCGCCAGCGCGATTCATTTCTTCGCGCACGACTCGGCTGACTTTAGAGAGCACCCGATGCCCTAGCGGCAGCCAGTTGTAGACACCAGCTGCCACCTGGCGAATCAGGCCGGCCCGCAACATCAGCTGGTGACTGACGATCTCTGCATCAGCAGGAACCTCTTTCAAGGTGGCGAGAAAAAATTGGGAGGTACGCATAGGCAGTGTCAGTTGATAGTCGTTGATAACGAAGTGTATGTCTTTTCCGGCAAAGACGGGAGGGGCTGCTTTTGATTCAGGGCGGGTCCATCACACCAAAGGTTATTTCGGTTCGGGGTTATCAGATTCAGAAAATGAGCTGAGTTGTGCAGCCTCACTGACAGCTACGGATAGCATTGCGAAATCCGGATTGCTTGATTTTTGCAGATCACCAATCATCTGAGCCAGACGCTCAATATCTCCATGGTGTTGATGTACCCACTGGCGTACAGCAGCTTTGCCACGCCCGGTCTGGGTATTCAGGATGATCGCGCTGATCATACGTTGCGTCAGATGCAGGTCCGACCGCAAAGTCGTACGGGCGAGGGCATGCCAGTGATTATCAGTCGGCAGGTCACGAATCCGGTCTGATAGCCAGTGCAGTGCGAGCCGGTCACCGATGTCGAAGTAGACCGTAGCGACCTGGGCAATCCCGAAGGGGCCTTTGCCCGCCACGTCAACAATATCCAGGGCTCTCGCCAGACCCGTAAGTTCAGCTACATGGTTGGCGATGGCTGGCGGGACTTCAGCATTTAGGTAACGGCGCACCCGGCGTTTTTGAACCAGGCGGTTAGATGCAGCAAGGACCCGGGGGAAACCACGCCGCAGTTGATCGATAGCATCACGGAACTCACTGACGGTAGAGGCAATATCGANNGGTCGCGGCCGGTAACGCAGTAGCCAGAGTATGGCCTGCTCCAGGAGAATCCGGGTCTCATGCATCAGTTCTTTCTGNATTCGGGAGATAACCACGTTATCCAGACCCTCGATCTCCCGCCAGAGTTCGCGGAGTCGGAAGACCTCACGTGCCGCCGCGTAGGCACGGGCAGTTTCTGCCGGGTGTGCGCCTGTGAGTTCATTCATCCGCAGCGTAACCCCTGGACCCACACGATTGATCATGCTGTTTGTGACGTGTGTGGCGATGATCTCCCGACGCAGGCGGTGATTCGCCATGAAACCCTTAAAGCGTGGGCTCAGTGCCGTCGGGAAATAACGCTCTAGATCCTCTGCCAGAAAAGTGTCCTCTGGCACATCTGAGTTCAGCAGCATCTGGAAGGTGGAAATCTTGCTGTGACTCAGGAGTACGGCGAGTTCAGGCCTCGTCAGGCCTTTTTTCAGGGAGATCCTTTCCCTGATCTCTTCTTCACCGGGCAGATGTTCGAGACTGCGATCGAGTCCATAATTTTGCTCAAGCTGCCGAAGGGCGCGAGCGTGATGGTGGATGAGACTGGGCGCGCGATCCACCGCCAACGCCAGCGCCTGGCTTTGCATGTAGTTGTTGCGCAGCACCAATTGCGCGACTTCCTCAGTCATTTCCCGAAGTAGGTTATTGCGATCTTGAACACTGACCTCTCCTGCAACAACCGCGGCGTTGAGGAGAATCTTGATGTTGACTTCGTGATCCGAGGTATCGACGCCAGCGGCATTGTCAATGGCGTCGGTATGGCACAAACCGCCCAGGCGACTGTATTCGATTCGGGCGAGTTGGGTTAACCCNAGGTTGCCACCCTCGCCAATCACCCGGCACCGTAGTTCGGATCCATCGACCCGCACCATATCGTTGACTCGGTCNCCGACTGATTCGTGTGTTTCAGTTGTGGCCTTAACGTAAGTNCCGATGCCGCCNTTAAATAAAAGGTCCACGGGGCTTTTAAGCATCTCGTGAATCAATTCATCCGGACTTAATGTTTTGGCGCTGATNCCAAACGCTTTTCGCGCAGCCTCGGATAATTCGATCGATTTGACATCGCGGGCCCATACGCCGCCGCCTTCCGAGATGACTTTCGTATCGTAATCGGTCCAGTTCGATCGGGGTATTTGGAATAGACGCTCACGTTCCGCAAAGGAGACCGCTGGGTCAGGGTCGGGGTCAATGAAAATATGCAGGTGGTTGAATGCACCAATNAGCCGAATCTGGCGGGAGAGTAAAAGGCCGTTTCCAAAAACGTCACCGGACATATCCCCGATACCGACAACCGAAAACGGTTGNGTCTGNGTATTGATGTCGAGCTCACGGAAGAGTCGTTTTACAGACTCCCAGGCACCACGGGCCGTGATGCCCATCGCCTTGTGGTCATAACCGGCGCCGCCCCCCGAAGCAAAAGCATCATCCAGCCAGTAGCCGTATTCAGTCGCCACTTCGTTTGCTAAATCAGAGAACGTTGCGGTTCCCTTATCCGCCGCTACCACCAGGTACGGGTCATCCTGATCGTAGCGAACGACCCGAGAGGGCGCGATCACAGATTCGTGGCTACGGTTATCCGTCAAGTCCAGCATGCCGCGGATGAATGTCTGGTAGCACGATCTCACCTCAGCGGAACGTTCCTCGTTAGCATACTGCGCCAGACGACGAACGACAAAGCCGCCTTTGGATCCCACCGGCACAATGACCGCATTCTTGACGATCTGCGCTTTGACAAGCCCTAACACCTCGGTACGNAAGTCCTCGGGACGATCCGACCAGCGGAGTCCACCTCGAGCCACCAGGCCGCCCCGCAGATGCACCGCCTCGACACGCGCCGAGAAAACAAAGATCTCGAACATCGGCCGGGGTCTGGGCATTCGACTGATCGCGCCACAATCGATTTTGAAGGACAGCCGTTCNGGCTGTTGNGGGTCGTGTTGCTGGAAATAGTTTGTTCGCAACATGGACTCAACNANGTTGANGTAGGCCGACAGGATCCGNTCCTCATCAAGATTAGCGACCCGCTCNAGGCCCTGGTTGATCTCGGTACGAATCTTTTCGACCGTTGCCGCCCGGTNGCCCTGCAGATCAGGGTCAAAGCGGGTCTCAAACAATNGGACGNTCCGNTGGANCATATGCGGATTACCAGCCAGCGTATCAATCACGTAGTCTTGGCTGTATCGAAAACGGATCTGCTTGAGGTATCGGTACGCTGCTCTCAGCAGGGTCGTCTGTTGCCAGTTGAGTTGCGCTCTTAGCGCAAGCCGGTTGAAGCCGTCATTGTCGGTATTGCCCCGCCATATCCTCTGGAACAGATGTTCAAAGTCGGTTTTGCTCTTGCTGATCTGGATATCTTGCTCATCCCGGTCGGTAAGATTGAAAAGATGAATGAAGACCGTCCGTCCACTTGCNCTTCGGATCCGGAAGGGGTTTTCCGTGAGGACNNGNAATCCCAGATTTTCTATAACCGGCAATACGTCAGAGAGCACAATGGCGGCATCTGGAGAATACAATCTGAGTTGAGCCTGGTGGGCGTCATAGCCGTCCGGCTGGTGCAGTGCGATCTCGAGATGCGCCTCAGCATCTGCGGTCATCACATGAACAAGATCATCGACCCCCTGGGCTGGGGAAAACTCTTCTCGAAAGGCAGTGGGAAAACCCTCGCTCCATTCATCGGCCCGCGCCAGTCCCTCACGTTCTCCATGTCGATCCTGAAGCAGGGCGCTCAGTTCATCTGGCCAGGAGCGCGTCAGTTCTTCAATCTGCGATTCGATCTGTTTCGTCTCCGCAGAGACCGCGGTCAGGGGGTCTACGCTNATAAGGTAATGGATNCGTGTCAGTACGGATTCCGAGAAATACACATTGAATTCGTAGGATTGTCCACCGTAGGATCTCCTAAGAGTGTCGCCAATCTTCTGCCGTAGATCACTGTTAAAGCGGTCTCGGGGAACAAATACCAGGCACGAAAAAAAACGTGAAAAGCGGTCTCGACGTACGAACAGACGGGTACGCTGGCGTTCCTGTAGCTCGAGCATCCCCATGGCGGTGTTATACAGTTCATCTTCGGTGATCTGAAAAAGGTCGTCGCGCGGATAGCGCTCAATCAGGTTGTGCAGCACCTTGATGCCGTGACCCTGCTCGGGAAGACCGCTTCGAGTCAGTACATGCTGCAGTTTCTGGCGAGAGCCGGGAATATCCACGACACTGCGGTTATAGGCGCCGGCGGAAAAAAGACCGACGAGACAGGTTTCCCCGGTCAGTTGGCCACTGATGTTCCAATGCCGTACGAAAAGAACATCCATGTAAGCCGGCCGATGAACGAGCGACCGTTTGCTCGATTTGGTGATCATTACCGGATCGGTGTCCTTTAGGTCGGCAGCGGTACTCTCCGGAAGCACTGAGAGCCGTTCAATCAGATCGAGACCGTCACGCGGTCTGAGAATACCGAGCGTCGATGACGCTTTCGGTGACAACAGGCCATCATCGTTGGGTGATCTTTCATACCTGACCGCGCCGAGAAAGGTGAAATTCTCCTGTGCAATCCATCGGCATAATGAGGCGGCTTCCGAGCGGGTTTCGTCATCTCCCGGCATACCGGCGTTATCAAGGTCGTTGGCAAGTGAGAGGGCGAGTTCGCCCATGGCCATGCCGTCGGTGTTCGCTGCCGAGACCTCGCTTAAGACCCGGGTGAGTTCGGAGACAATGGTGTTGAGTCTTTCGGCCCGGGACTCGCGACTGATCTGAAAACACAGAAAGGATTCGTGTCCGGCATCGACAGAGGGGTGATTCAGCTCGGTAAGATTGCCGCTGTTGTCGCGACTGACATCAAGCACGGGATGAATGGTCAGATGGATCGTGTAGCCCAGCCGGTTGAGCACCATTGATGCTGAGTCCACCAGGAACGCCATATCGTCCACCACGGCTTCAACGACGGTATATGGGTTCGCCCCGTTGGCCTGCGTCTCGGTCGGGTTATAAGCACGCAGCAGGGGTTGTCCGGGTGGGCGCTGCCGAGCAAGGTCGAGGTGGGACAGTGCGCTCGCGAAAAGGGCTTCGGGATTTGATCTTGCGAGATCATCCGAGGGAACCCGATGAAAATATGCACCGAGAAAGGCTTGTGTCAGTTCAGCCTCTGTTGGGGCTAATCGATGTTGCGCGAGTTCAGCGAGGGCTGCAAACAGTTTTTCGCGGTCAAATTTGGGTATTGCCGCCATCACAAACAGCGTCCTCTAGGTGCCGTAATCTTAGCAGGAGATGAGATCGCACTATACGTCAATTCTGTGTCCGATTGGGCTGTATCGGCGACACCGGGAAGAGTGTTGTCGACGTTAAATTCCCTCGGGTACCACGGTAAACTGTAGGTCGTAGCGGTAAAGGAAAATTTGATCAGAGGAACATCATGCCCGAGCAGTCCTTGTGGCGGCCTTCTTTGGAGCAGGTCGCGATAACCAATATGACCCGTTTTGCCAATGATGCCTCATCTCGTTGGCACAGAAGCTTCGATGACTACGCCGGCCTTCATCAGTGGTCAGTTGAGGCACCCGAGGAGTTCTGGACCAGCATCTGGGAGTGGGCGGGGGTGATCGGGACGGGAAGTATTGATCCCGCGGTACTGAATGCTGGAAAGATGCCGGGCGCGCGCTGGTTTCCAGAGGTGCGGCTGAATTTTGCCCGCAATCTCTTGCGGCGCCAGGATTCAGCCCCGGCGCTTATCTTTCAGGCAGAAGATAAAGTCACGCGTTCGCTCAATCATGCTGACCTCTATCGTCAGGTCGCGGGTCTTGCCGGTGCGTTACAGCAGGCCGGGATTGTACCGGGTGACCGCGTCTGCGGCTTTATGCCCAACATGCCCGAGACAGTCGTGGCCATGTTGGCAAGTGCAGCGATAGGTGCGGTCTGGTCCTCTTGTTCCCCGGACTTTGGCGTGCAGGGAGTGCTCGACCGTTTTGGCCAGATTTCCCCCAGAGTGCTCTTCAGCGCCGACGGATACTGGTACAACGGCAAGGTTCACAATTCTCTGGAGAAGCTCCGAGAAATTGAAAAAGGCTTGCCCTCACTGGAGCGTACAGTGGTCGTGCCTTTGGTCTCAAGTGATCCGGATTTATCGGGGAATCCTGGCGCCGAGCGGATCACCGATTTCATGACCGATGCGACCCAGATTGATTTTGTTGATCTACCGTTTGATCACCCGCTCTACGTGATGTATTCCTCGGGAACTACCGGCGTGCCCAAGTGTATTGTGCACGGGGCGGGTGGCTCATTACTCAAGCACCTCAAGGAGCAGCAGTTGCACGTTGATCTGCACCCGGACGATCGCCTCCTCTATTTCACCACCTGTGGTTGGATGATGTGGAATTGGTTGGTCTCGGGACTCGCTAGTGGCGCAACTGTCGTTTTATATGATGGTTCGCCATTTTTTCCTGACGGCAATGTCGTCTTCGATCTTGTCGCCCGCGAGCGCATTGATGTGTTTGGCACCTCTGCAAAATACATCGACGCAATTGCCAAGGCTGGGCTGCGACCCGCTGACACCCATGATCTTTCCCGCGTTAGAACGATTCTGTCGACCGGCTCTCCCCTGATTCCAGAGAGTTTTGACTACATCTACGATGCGGTGAGCAAGACTGCCTGCCTGTCGTCTATTTCCGGAGGTACAGACATTATGGGTTGCTTCATCGGCGGCAATCCAAACCTGCCGGTCTGGCGAGGTGAAATTCAAGGTCCAATTCTTGGCATGCAGATCGAAGTCCGGGATGATGATGGATCCATACTTCCCGATGGAGAAAAAGGAGAGCTGGTCTGTGCCAACGCCTTTCCCTCAATGCCGATTGGGTTCTGGGATGATCCGGACGACGCCAAGTACAAAGCCGCATACTTTGGGAAGTTTCCAGGCGTTTGGTGTCACGGCGACTATATCTCCATCACGGAGCACAAAGGAATCATTGTCCACGGTCGTTCGGACGCGGTATTAAACCCTGGAGGTGTACGTATCGGGACGGCAGAGATTTACCGGCAGGCCGAGCGAGTCGAGCAGGTATTGGAGAGCCTGGTAATCGGGCAGAAATGGGAAGGTGATGTGCGGATCGTGTTGTTCGTGCGGTTACGTGAAGGGGAGATGCTTGATGAGGTGTTGCGACAGAACATCTGCAGTGAAATCCGTAAACACACCCCCCCCCGTCATGTCCCCGCCAAGGTAATTCAGGTTGCCGACATACCCCGTACCAAAAGTGGCAAGATTGTGGAACTCGCGGTTCGTAAAATTGTGCATAACGAGCCGGTCCTCAATCGAGAGGCTTTGGCGAACCCAGAGGCGCTTGATTTATTCGCAGACCTACCGGAGCTGACTGACTAAGACGGCGTGACTCAGCCGCCAGGTGTGCTGATGATCCGATAGCCTTGTGGCACCATCAGGCGCAGCGAGACATCAAGCCGATCAACTATTGTCAAAGCGGCCGAGAATTTTCGGGAAACCTGCTCCAACTTTATCGGCAGGGACTCTTTATCAGCCAGGCCGAGCGGAGGCAGGGCAAAACCCATTGATGACAACAGCGCACTGGCCGAGAGTTGCAATTCCTGAACGTATCCGGCGAGTTGTACCAGGGTGGCGAAATCGGCCGGACTGATCCTGAGCGTTTGATTGTCCGTGACGCAGCTGCGACCGATCGTCTGTTGCTCACTGCGAATCTGCCACCAGTCGCATCGGATTTTGGCAGCCTCGCCATGCTGCCCCAGACTCTTCAATTTGAGGGAGCGCCCGGTCATCTGATCGGGGTCAGGAATACCGAGACTTTTGAGCATTTCATCGAGTTGCTCACGTTTTTCTTCCGACAGGTTTTCGCGTTGAGCCATCAAACTTTGAGCGATACCTGAAAACTGGTCGATGGATTGACGTATCACCGTGGGATCGACAATTGCCACTTCTTTGCGGGCGTGCCGTATAAAAAAAACCTCTTGGGAATCTGCAATAAAGAGCACTTCCTGACGAGGCATCTCGGAGTGGGTCAGCCGTACCCGCCCCTCGCTGACCACGATCTGTGCTTTACCGGGGATGCCCTGATCAACCGTATCGATAATCAACCGGGTGGCAGCCAGCACGGGTGTGATCGTACCGGCCATACCGCCGAGAGCGAGAATGGCGAGGGCTACACCACGGAATTTCCGGACGGAAGAGAAGATCAAGTGAGGCTCCTGCGTTTGGATGTTATCGTCAGGTCGGGAGGACGATTGTCCGATGATTTGACTGCTGGCATTGTAAATGATGGAAATCAAAATCGTTGTCAGACGGCTTTTAGGTATCGGGTATCATCCTCAGCCGGTTGTGCAGGGTTAGCTGACGGTGGCGGAAAGGGCGATAAGCCCCACCCGACCCAATTCGGCAAAGCATTTTGAATTTTTAGTGGAACGGAGACTAGTGGACAGCATCTATGATTACGAACATTTACGGTAAACACATCCAGGATCTTGACAAGATGCGCGTCGAAGAAAAGATCAGTCATGTTAAGGAAGGGATCCCGGACGATCTTTATGAAGTCCTCACGACTGAGTGGCACCAATTTGTTACCAGTTGTGTGAAGAATGGAAAAGGCGAGATGAAGCTCGAGGAGTTTGATTACTATTTTGAACTTTTCATGAAGTTCCCTCATTGAGTCCCACAGGTCCGGGCTGCTCATGACTTATCCAAACATCGACCCCGTCGCTATCAGCATTGGCCCACTTGCTATCCATTGGTACGGCCTGATGTATCTGATCGCTTTTGCGGCGGGCGGTCTGCTTGGAAAATACCAGTCCAAGCGAGCTCCCGGACAATGGAGTAATAACGAGGTCTGGGATCTCGTCTTCTACGTCGCGGTCGGTGCGGTTCTGGGCGGCAGGCTTGGTTATGTGGTCTTTTACAACGCTGCCTACTATTTGGTGCACCCTCTGGAAATCTTCTGGGTGTGGACTGGGGGGATGTCTTTTCATGGAGGTCTTATTGGGGCCGTCGCGGCGGTAATGCTTTTCGCCAGTCGGTCAAAGCGGTCGTTTTTTGATGTTGCCGATTTTCTCGCTCCTTTGTGTGCGCCGGGACTTCTGGCCGGACGCATTGGCAACTTTATTAATCAGGAGTTATGGGGGCGGGTCAGCGACGTTCCCTGGGCAATGATTTTTCCTGCGGCGGGCCCGCTGCCCAGGCATCCCTCGCAGTTATACGAAGCAGCCCTGGAGGGCGTGTTGCTCTTTTTGATTGTCTGGGTCTTCGCGGCGAAACCCCGACGGCCGGGTCAGGTCAGCGGTCTCTTTTTGGCCGGTTACGGACTTTTTCGTTTTTTCGTCGAGTTCTACCGCGAGCCGGATCTGCACCTTGGTCCGGTGGCGCTCGACTGGATGACCATGGGCCAACTGTTGAGCATCCCAGTATTCGTCGCCGGCGCATGGTTGCTGCTGCGAAGGCGCAATAATGGAAGCTAGCTGATGCGGGTCGTTTTGTTGTCCGATACCCATGGCTTCGTAGAACCGTACATACAGAAACTGGCGCGTTCTGCTGACCGTGTCGTGCATGCTGGCGATGTCGGCGGGCTGGAGGTGATTCAGTCGCTGGCACCTGATCAGGGCGAACTGATCGTGGTGCGTGGTAACAACGACTGGCCCGAAACCTGGCCTGATGCCGCACAAGCCGGTTTCTCGGTACTCGCAGAGTCTGCCGAGGTCGATCTCCCCGGCGGGGTGTTGGCGGTTGAACACGGTCACCGCATCTGGGATACGCGCCACTATCACAAGCGCTTGCGGGCCAAGTATCCTGATGCCCGGGCAATTGCCTACGGACATACTCACATCCGTTGTGCTGATCTGGATAAAGCGCCCTGGGTTTTGAACCCCGGTGCAGCGGGCCGCGAGCGCACAAAAGGGGGTGCATCTTGCATAGTGCTCGAAGTCAGTAACCGGGTATGGCAGGTTAGCGAATACCAGAACGGCGAGATCAGCGCGTCCGGAAGAACCTGCGCTTGAAGGCGCTCTTTCCGGGTTTGCCTCGAAGCCGGCGCTGTGATGTGGCGGCAGTTAGCCGCTGTTCTCGATCAGAAAGTTTCTCACGACGGGCAATACCCGGTCGGTCGCCTCTAAAAAAATAGCATGCTTAAGCCGATCAAGAATGACCAGTTCGGCGTTAGGCAAAGCGTTGGCCATCTCCCGATTGAGTCGCGGGTTACAGCCGCCGTCTTCCTCACCCGTCACCAGTTGACAGGGCGCTGAAATTTCGTGGAGCCACGGACCCATTTCGGTCTCAGCATAGATATCGAAGACATTAAGGAAAATATCAGCCGGCGTGTCGATGACCTGCTGCTTGCGTTTTTCGATCACGTCCGGATGGTTTGCTGCAAAGTCGTTGGTGAACCAACGTGCGGTCAGGGTATCGAGTACCTGCGGGATACCCTTTTCGCGCATGGCAGCAACAACAGCTTTTACTTTTGCGCTGTCCTCGGACGTTCGAAAGGCTGCGGTGGACCAAAGCCCTAAAGATTTGACCCTTTCCGGATAGCGTTTTGCATACGCCGGGCCAATCATGCCTCCCAGGGAGTGACCGGCAAAGTGCGCCCGTTCGATGCCGATTGTCGAACGAAGTGCCTCAAGGTCGTCGACCAGATCCTCGAGCCCAAAAGACGCGTGCGGGGCGGGACTCTCACCATGGCCGCGAAGGTCATACCGGATACAGGTAAAGCGATCCTTAAGACCGTCAACAAGTTTCGCAAAGGTCGCACGTCGGGCCCCGATCCCGTGAATCAAAAAAAGGGCTGAGCCCTCTCCTTCGATCGTATAAGCACAGTCGATTGCCATGTTTAGCCAGTCCGGCGGCTATTCATGCGACCTTACGGCCAAGCGGGCGGACTTGTGGAAGCACTTCCTCGCCAAACCGGCTCATCATCTCCAGAGTTTCAGATTGATTCTGCCCAAAGTTAGAGGAAGCAATTACCTCGTCGATACCGAGTTCGGCATATTCGGAAAGACGGTCAACCATTTCGGCACTGCCACAGATAAGCACATTCTGCCCAAGCTCTTCCATCGATTGTGTACGGGGTAGCGGTTTGATTATTCCCCGCTCGACAATGCCGGGACCGCCAAAGACGTTGTCAAAGCGCTGGTAGTAGCAGTGCGCGTGCGCGATCTTGTCTTTGGTATCAGCGTCATTTTTTGCGAGGAAGAGCCCCCGCTGAAGTGACAGCCGTGACCGGCAATTCGGGCCGGCGGTAGCCTTGCCTCCATAAAAGGCGTTGACCTGTTCCATGAGTACGTTGTGATGCGCCCCAAGCGGTGTGGTCTGGATGTGGTATCCCTTGGCCGCCATTGCCTCAATGCCCCCAGGCGCCATGATCGCAAGAGCGATAGGGATCGCCTCTTCAGGCCGGGGCATCACCGTGAGCGGTTCGAAGTGGTAATACTCGCCTGCCCAGGCGACGTCCTGTTGGGACAGGAGAGCCTCGAGCACCTGAAGGCTTTCTTCAAATTTTGCCTTAGTCGAATCGAAAGAAATCCCCATCCGCTCGGTTTCGTAACCGAAAGCCCCTTTGCCAACTCCCAGAATCAGTCGTCCGTCGCAAAGCGTCTGCGCCTGAATAACCTCGCCGGCAAAAACCCGCATGTCACGCAGCGGCAACTGACAGACAGAGGTCGCAATCTCGACGCTTTCGGTATGGGCTGCGACCTTGACCGCAAATTGCAGCGGAGAGGGGATCAGCAGAATATTGACGAGGTGGTGTTCAGGTATAGATACCCCCCGATAACCGCAGGTTTCGGCGTGAACGGCCTGCTCCAGCATTTCGCGGTAAAGGCGTTTTGCACCGATCGCAGGATCCAGCAGATGACTGTTCAGAAAGTGTGAAAATTCCATAAGTCCGGTCGATGCACCGCGAAAAGAATAATCTACCATGAGGCCTGGACTTCGCCGACTTAGAGCGAGAGAGAGTCGCTAAACCCAATGGAGGCCAATAATCGGGTACCTTGGATACATCTGCGGGCCCTTTCCGCGGCGTAAGGCGTATGATCGCGGGGTTTTGACTTGAAAGTGACGCGACGTCTCGAAACAGGAGAGAAGAAAACCATGAAGAGCCTGCCATCCGCAATGGCGGCAGTCGTGCTGACGGGTCACGGTGACCTCGACAAACTTGTCTACCGTGAAGATTTTCCGGTTCCGGTTCCGGCGCCTGGGGAAGTTCTGATAGAGGTTGCGGCATGTGGCCTTAACAACACTGATGTTTGGGTGAGGCAGGGCGCTTACGGCACCGACGACAATCCCAATGCCGTAGCTTCGTGGCGAAGAAGTGCATCTGAGGAAACGCTGTCCTTCCCACGCATTCAGGGCACCGATTCTGTGGGAAGGATAGTGGCTGTGGGTGGGGACGTCTCTGCCGACCGGATTGGGCAACGGGTGATGGTGGACTTCAGTATCTACAACGACGAGGGCGACAGTCTTGCGGATATCGACTATATCGGCCACGGCCGTAACGGCGGTTTTGCCGAGTATCTTACGGTGCCGGACGAAAATGCCCACCTCGTAGATAATGATCTTAGCGATTCAGAACTTGCAACATTCTGTTGTGCTTACCTCACGGGTGAGCATATGCTTGATCGTGCGAACGTGCAGGCAGGTGAGCGGGTTCTGATCACGGGTGCATCGGGAGGGGTGGGTTCCGGTCTGATCCAGTTGTGTCGTGCTCGCGGTGCGATCCCTTACGGGCTTACCAGTAGGGTCAAACTAGAAGCGGTAAAGGCGCTGGGTGCTCAAGGGGTCATCGATAGAGACAGCCCCAATCTTATCGAGGCTGCACATCACGCTCTTGAGGATCACGCGGTGGATGTGGTCGCTGATCTCGTAGGCGGAACACTTTTCAATCCACTGCTGCAGTTGCTTCGCCCGGAGGGTCGTTACACAACCGCTGGTGCTATCGGCGGACCCGTGGTGGAGTTAGATCTCAGGACGGTCTATCTCAAACACCTCGCTATTCATGGCTCATCTCAAGGAACGCGGGGCGCCTTCAAGAGGCTGATGCACTACATCAATACCGGTAAGATCAAACCCATTCTGGATCGTCAATTCAAGTTGTCTGACTTTCATCAGGCACAGGCTTATTTTATGGAAAAGCATTTCGTGGGCAAGGTGGTAGTTGTGCCGGATGCCAAGTGGGCGGATCGGACGTCTACCTAAAAACTGAAGCGAGAGGAAAACTGAGAATGAAGAGAATATGGCTTGGAGAAGAACCCCATGCTTGAACATGCAAAGGATCGCTTGCACGAGTTGCAGGGCCACATGCAGACCGCGGGGCTCGATATTGCTCTGTTAACGGATGAGAGCACGATTGCGTACTACGCAGGCTTTTGGGGTTACCTTTCTGTGGAATTTGGGCGCCCGACCTTTCTGATTGTTCCGGCAGATGGAGATCCCACTGTGGTCACGCCGCTGATGGAAAGTGAAATGGTGTCAGCCATGACCTGGATCCCGGATGTTCGTACTTGGGAGGACTCTGGTCATAACCGCTGGGAAAATGTACTGGCAGGGATCTTTGACACCTTGCCGCCAAGGCTGGGGGTAGAAAAAAAGGTATTACCTGGTCTGGTGCGTAACTGGCTGGAGAGCGCGTCAGACAGCGTTGAACTAACAGATGCTTCTCCCCTGATTTCAAAGATGCGCACGGTGAAATCACCTTTTGAGATAGAAATCATGAAACAGGCCGGGCGGGTTGCGGCTGCCATGATGTCTGCAGCCCAGGAGTCTCTGGCCGAGGGTGTTCCTGAGTATGAAGCCGCTTTGGCTGTAATTAATGCCGGAACCCGTGCCGCCGCCGAGTTTCTTACCGCCAAGGGTTGGGAGCAGTTTGTGTCGCCAATGATTCATAACCTGCAGATCATGCAGTCGGGCATGGATACCTCGATGGTGCATAGAAGGGCCAGCGTCAAGAAACTTCAAGCCGGGGATCCGGTGTATTTCTGTTTTTGCAACATGGCGCAGTTTAAGCAATACAAGCTTGGATTCGATCGCATGTTTAACATCAGCCACGTCTCCACTCAGGCGGCAGATGTCCAGCAAGCCGCTATCGACGCACAACAGGCGGCATTAGGTGCTGTTCGACCAGGCGTGACGGCAGAAGCAGTTGCCGAGGCGGCCAATGAAGTGTATCGGGACAGGGGTTATTCACCGAGTTACCGAACGGGGCGTTCTATCGGGATGGCGTATCTTGAGACGCCTGAGCTCAAATCGGGAGACCGCACAATTTTGCAGGCAGGGATGACATTTGCGGTCGACGGTGGCATATCTGTAGATGGCCAATATGGTGGTCGGATTGGCGATTCGATTGTCGTGACGGCGGAGGGATTTGAGTATCTGACCGAGTATCCTCGCGAGGTTGTGGTGATCAGATCGTAGGGGTTAACCCATCAGATGACCCCAATAGCGCTTTTTGGAATTCAGGAGTGAATTCTTAGTATGAAAAATGACATTTTCTGGGTGGATGCGTTCAGTGCAGAACCCTTCGGCGGCAACCCGGCCGTAGTCTGTGTCGGAACTGACGGTTTGTCCGATGCACAGCTGCAGCATCTTGCAAATGAATTTAACGTTTCCGAGAGTGTTTTTATTGCGGGCGGCGACGGCGAGTATTCAATCCGCTGGTTTACTCCGACCAAGGAACTTGCCCTCGTTGGCCACGCGACGCTCGCGGCGGCTCACGTGGTGTTGTCTGTTCTGGAACCGGATCGGTCAGAGGTGCAATTTATCTCCCCGATAAGCGGTCAGTTGGCGGCCTATCGGGATGAGGCAAATGTCGCCATTGTCCTGCCTGCCGATGATCCTGTTGCCTCTGAGCCGCCAGCTGCGCTGATTCAGGGCCTCGGACGGACGCCGGTAAGCACCCTTAAAGGCCGCCACTACGTTGCGGTGTTTGATGATCCTGAAGAGGTGGCGGCGCTCGAGCCCAAATTTGACGTTCTGGAGACGCTAGATCTTCCAACCATAGCGGTTACTGCGCGTGGAAATGAATCGGACTACGTCCTGCGGTTTTTTGCGCCGGCCAATGGTGTTCCGGAAGATCCGGTATCGGGTGTTGCCCAGTGCTCGTTGATGCCTTACTGGGCCTCAAAGCTTGCAAGAGCGGAATTGACTTCGCGGCAACTTTCACCAAAGGGCGGTGAGATGAACTGCAAGATGCTTGATGAAGGCGTACAGATAGCCGGTCCCTGCTGCACGATCTTTTCCGGGGTCCTTGAAAACTGTTGATTTCTGTCGAGGTTTAAATAGTGCCGTCTCGCACACCCCCACTCTTTTTCTATCCCTTTCATCCTGACAACTGAGCGCTCACGCAGTAATATCTCCCAACCGTTTTGGGAGGATGCTGAAATAAGGCTTGTAGTGCGCTAGAAGAATAGCGCCGATCAACGGGCCGCCACCGTCGCTGAAAAAAGCGATTTCGAACGAGCAGCCATGCTGCAATCTCAACCGCGAGGAGGAAGCGAATGAGTCAGAGCGAAGGGTTTGGTGCCTACACCGATTTTGGCAGACTGCGAACCGCAATTGTCGGCAGTGCGCAAGGGCTTGCCCTGCCGCCGTTTAATCCAACGCTGCATCACTATAACGACGAGGTGCAGGCGGCGCTCAAGGCGAGTGGGGATCAGCCGCTCGATATCGCTAAGGCGATGCCGGAGCGTTGGGAAAAGACCGCCGAGCAGTTGGATAATTTGGCCGCGTTATATGAAGCCAATGGAATCAAGGTGCATCGTCCGAGACCCTATAGCGATGAGGAGCGCCAATACCTTGCAGAGGCGCAGCCTGGCGCTTCGCTACTGTATCCGGCGGACCCGGTCTACACCGTAGGCAAACATTATCTGGAAGTCAATATTCGCAGGGCCTATCGGCGCAAGGAAGTATTTCCTTTGCGGGAAATTGTCGCGCCCCTGCTGGCAGCGGATCCGGAAGCCCATCATGTGATCATGCCTGCGGTGCAGCCCTTTGCACCATCCAGTGATGGACCGGGACCGTATCTTGAGGGTGGGGACATTATCTGTTATCAAAACCATCTTTTTGTCGGCGAGTCCGACATCGCGACCAACCGTGCCGGAACGGATTGGCTGATCGACTACATAACGCCCTTCGGTTATCAGGTGCATCCAATGCCGATGCACGGCACGATCCTGCATCTTCTGGGCACCATGGTTCTGGTGGCTGAGGGAGTCCTGCTGCTGTACCGGGATGAACTGAAAGAGCCGCTGCCGGCGCCTCTGGCCGACTGGGATGTTATCGAGTTGACCGAACAAGAGGCGAGGGCGTATGCCACTGTGGGCGTCAGTCTGGATGAGAAACGCTACGTCATTCCCGCCGGACTGGGTCGCGTCTGTGATGAACTTGCCAAACGCGGTGTGGAACCCATCGAGATTGCATACGATTGCGTCAGTTACTGGGGCGGCTGCGTATCCTGCTCGACCCATGCAATTTTGCGGGACCCCTGATTTTATGAGCCCACCTGAGGTGGATCTAGCGCCGGAGTTGACCAAGCAGATACTGAATGCTGTTGATCAGGGGTTTGAGCAGCAGTTGACGTTCACCCAACAGATGATGGCTCTGGATTCGACCCGTGGCAACGAGCATCGGGCCCAGGCGTGTTTTTTCGAGGCGCTTGATTTTCGAGGTTACGAGATGGACCAGTGGTCCATCGATGTTGCCCAGATTGAAAGTCACCCTGGGTTCTCCCCCGTCAAGGTTAACTACGACAACGCGGTCAATGTGGTCGGTACGCACACGCCTGAGGAAACCAAAGGCCGGTCCCTGATCCTCAACGGCCATGTGGATGTGGTGCCGACAGGGCCCGTGGACATGTGGACGCATCCGCCTTTTGAACCCTGGATCGAAGGTGATTGGCTTTATGGTCGGGGCGGCGCAGATATGAAGGCGGGTCTTTGCGCTAACCTGGCAGCGCTTGATGCGCTCGCAGCCCTGGGGTGGCAGCCCGCCGCGCGCGTCCATCTGCAGTCTGTAACGGAAGAAGAGTGTACCGGTAACGGAGCGTTGTCTGCGTTGGTCAGGGGGTATCGGGCAGATGCCGCCCTCATCCCCGAGCCCGAAGAGAACATGCTGGTGCGGGCCAATACCGGGGTGATCTGGTTCCGGGTTCATGTGCGAGGCAGGCCGGTTCATGTGCGTGAAGCAGGCCAGGGTGCGAACGCGATCGAAGCTGCGGTGTCCCTGATACCCGCGCTCAAGGCGCTTGAGCGCAAGTGGAACAGTGTCCGTTCGGAGCAGCGCTATTTTGAATCACTGGACCATCCGATCAATTTCAATATCGGCAAGATTGTTGGCGGTGATTGGGCCTCTTCGGTTCCCTCGTGGTGCACCTTTGATGTGAGGGCAGCTATTTATCCGGGCGTCGATCCTCGTGACGCTGCCAGAGAAATCGAAGAATGTATTTCAACGCACGCAAGTGAGCATACCTTTCTGCGTGATAACCCGCCTCAAGTGGAATACAACGGATTTTTTTCTCGCGGCTATGTTCTGGAGGAAGGGAGTGAGGCTGAGCAGGTGCTGGGTCAGGCCCATGCGGCGAGCTTTGGGACTAGCCTTGAGTCTTTTGTGACCCCGGGGTATCTCGACGGCAGGGTATTCGTGCTGTATGACGATTGCCCTTGTCTGGTGTATGGCCCCGTTTCCCGGGATATTCATGCCTTCGACGAACGGGTCAGCCTCGCGTCGCTGAAGCGTGTGACCGGGACGATTGCGCTCTTTGTGGCTTCCTGGTGTGGTCTTGAACCTCTTACTCGTCGGGATCGTCACCCCGCTTAATCTGCATCGAAAGACCAACCTGCTCTCGGGTGGTGCGCGAGAGTTCGCCGATGGCTTTTGTCCCGAACCGCTGGGTAATCTGGTCGAGCGCCTGATTGAGCGTTTCCCTTTTCGCCTTTTTCTCGGCACCAAATAACGGTAGCTGATCAGCAGATTCGTCTGTCAATCCTGTACAGCCCACCCCGAGCAGGCGAATCGCACCTTGGGGTCCCGATCGGTGCAGAAGCTCAGTGGCACTTTCGGCAATCGTACGGCCGTCATTGGTAGGTTGGAGTAACGTCGTTCGTCGGGTAAAGACGGGATACCCCCGAACCCCGGGACCCGTGCGCCTGGCCGACTTCCACTTCAGGACTACGGTATGCGCACGAACCCCGTCGTTTCTGAGCCGCCGGGCGACAGACTCCGCGTGCTCTCGGATTAGCGGCTCGAGCTGCTGGTAATCTGAAATGTCTATGCTGAACGTGTGTTCCTCACTGTACGAAACCGCTTCGCGGTAGGGTTCCACCTCGCGCATATCCTCCCCGCGAGCCAGTTTTGCGATCTCGACACCCCAATCACCGAGCGCATGGCGCAGGGTTTCATCATCCGCGTTGGCAACATCCCCTATCTGTTTAAAGCCCAGCGCTTCCAGACGTTCCTGGGCGACCGGGCCTATCCCCCAGATCCGGCCTATCGGCAAGGCCGTAAGAAATTTCTCGACTTCATCCTTTTTGACCTCAAGCAGGCCATCAGGCTTTGCACTTGCACTGGCAATCTTGGCCACCATCTTCACCGGCGCAATCCCGACAGAAACCGGTAGCGCAAGCACTTCACGGACCTGGCTCCGTAACTGCTGCCCCACCTTCTGCGCAGGACCCATCAATCGGTCGCTGCCGGTCAGATCGAGAAAGGCTTCATCCAATGAGACGCGTTCCACGACGGGAGAAAAGTGTCGGAAGATCTCGAAGAGCCGAGCCGACTCTTTTTTGTAGAGCGCCATGTTGCCGCGGACAAAGGTGAGGTCCGGACATCTGCGACGCGCCTCGACCGAAGGCATGGCCGAGCGCACGCCAAACTGCCTTGCCTCATAACTTGCCGCTGCTACGACGCCACGCGGACCACTACCGCCGACCGCAAGGGGTCGACCTCTAAACTCAGGGTGATCACGCTGCTCAACGGATGCATAAAAGGCATCCATGTCGGCATGCATAATGACCCGGCCATGACGGTTTAAGACACTCATCGACAGCAAACCTTACGATCTTTTTTGCTGCATTGGCAAGCACTCAGCCGGTATTGCGAAGGCCCGCGGCAATTCCGTTAATCGAAAGCAGTAATGCCCTTTGCATCTGGTCGTTACGGTCCCGCGTTCCGTCTCGGCGACTGCGGGTGAGGAGTTCGACCTGCAGCACGCTGATCGGATCGAGATAGGCATCTCGCACCTCGAGAGTTCTGCGCAGCATGGGCTTGTCGGACAGTAACGCGGTGCCAGTGATCGAGGTAATCATTTCGGTGGTAAGCGCATGCTCCTCGACGACCTGGTCGAAAAGGGGATGCAGCGCAGGATCGACCAGACGCTCGACATAATGGCGCGCGATGGCAAGGTCGGTCTTGGCCAGAGTCATTTCAACATTCGAAATGAATGTTGAAAAGTAGTGCCATTCTGCGTACATCTGACGCAGGTCGTTTTCATATCCGGCTTCGGTAACGGCGCGGAGGCCGCTGCCGGCACCGAACCATCCAGGTATGATCTGGCGCGACTGAGTCCAGCCGAAAACCCACGGGATGGCGCGAAGGTCGGCGATACCCGCTTGGGCTGCAGCACGGCGGGCGGGCCGAGAACCGATGTTCATGGACCCAAGCTCTTCAACCGGAGTTGAAGCTGTGAAGTATTCGGGCAGGCCCGGGTGTTCGACGAACCGTCGGTAGGCAGTGAAGGCGGCGCCAGAGGCCTGCTCCATGATCTCGTACCAGGCCGAGATGGAGTCTTTATCGTGCCGGGGAGCTTTGTGGGCAAGAGAACTTTCCAGGAGAGCACTGACAGCGAGGTTCAGGTTGCGCCGGGCGATTGCCGGCAGGCCGTATTTGTCGGCAATGACCTCGCCTTGCTCGGTAAGCTTGATCTCACCATCGACGACTCCCGGGGGCTGGCTGAGGATAGACGCGTGGGTGGGTCCACCCCCGCGCCCAATGGTCCCACCGCGGCCGTGAAATACTCGAATCCGGATCCCGGTCTCTTCAGCTACCTCCTGGATGATGCGCAGGGCCTTGTGAATCTCCCACTGAGAAGTGGTGATACCACCGTCCTTGTTGGAGTCGGAGTAACCGACCATGACCTCCTGCTGATCGCCGCGCAGGGCCAGTAGTTGGCGGTACGAGCGGTCGTTAAACAGGGTCCGGAGGGTTGGCCCGATAGCCCGCAAATCTTCAATGGTTTCAAAGAGGGGAACGAAATCCAGTCGGGCGACGCCGGATCCGAGGTCCACCAGGCCGACCTCTCGTGCAAGCAGTACAGGCGCAAGGATATCGTCGACGCCTCGGGTCATGGACACGATGTAGGCGCCGATTACCCCATCCCCATCCTGGTCCATTATTGATCGCAGCGTCCGGAACAGCGTGAGGTTGTCATGTTCGTTGTGCCCGTGGGGTGGCGCCAATGGCCGGCGGCTGTCCAGTTCCTCGATAAGCCGGGCCGACCGTTCTTCGGGAGTCATATCACCGTATGCCACGCCGAGGGGTCCGAATAACTCGGCCAGTGCTTCGTGATGGCGACCCGAGTGTTCGCGAATGTCGAGGTTGGCGAAGTGAAAGCCAATGGCGCTAACGATGCGCCGTACCCGGGCGAGTCTTCCATCGGCAATCAGTGCGCCCTCGTGAGTGCGCAAAGAGCGGTCCATGACTGCCAGTTCAGCCGCTAACTCATCAGGAGAATGGTAAGCGTCGGCGGCCCGCTGTCGGGTCGCCGCCAGGCGCTTGTCGATAACAGCGCAGCGCAGTCGATAAGGTTCGAGCAGTCGGGTCGGTGTCAGCACATCTGGGTGGTCCGTCTGGTCGGCCGAAACGGCGGCTGCCATCTCCTCGGAAATCTCATAAAGGCGTCCGCTCATCGAGATGTCATCAGAGAGTTGGTTGATCTCGGCGATGAGCAGTTCGATGGCTCGATCGCGTTGCAGGTCGAGGACGGCGACGGTCGTATCAGGCGAGACGTTGGGGTTGCCGTCCCGATCGCCGCCTACCCATGAGCCAAACCGGACCGGTACGTGCCCGGGTCGCAGTTGCTGGCCGATATCGCCAAGGGTCGCAGCGATCGTGTCAAAAAGATCGGGCAGTGCGTCGCTGACTGTCTGGGAAAGATAGTAGAGGACGAATTTCGCTTCATCAAAAGGGTCGGGCCTTTCGTGGCGAATTTCATCCGTCTGCCAGATGGCCTCGATCATCTCGTCAATACGGCGGTCGATCCGATCGCGTTCTATCTGGGTGCAGCGCGTATCTCCGCGTTTCTCGAGCAGATCAGCGATGGTGGCGAGTTTTTTGAGAATGGACCGCCGGGAGGCTTCCGTGGGATGGGCAGTGAATACCGGTCTGAAGTCCGCCCGGTTGACAAGGTCGCCAATCTCAGCGGCGGTAACACCAGAATCGAGAAGGCTACGGACTGTTTCTCCGAAGTGACTACCCGCCCGGGCACCGCCAACATTGAGGTCCTCGATACGGTGTTCCTGCTCGGCAATATTGGCTAGGTGGAAGTAGACGGTGAAGGCCCGGACCAGGTGAATGGCTCGGTCACCGTCGAGACCGGCCAACAGATCAGTGAGTTCGGCGGTGACTCCAGTCGAGGTGCTGGTTTGGCGGAGTCTCTGGGCGAGGTGCCGCACCTCTTCGACGGTGTCGAGGAGGTCCTTACCGTGCTGGCGGATAAGGGTGTCGCCCAACTGGTGACCCAGTCGCCGGATGTCGGCGCGCAGTGCTGCGTCAGCGGTCTCGGCTCGGGTCAGGACGGCGTCCTCGGGAAAAGAGGTGTTTGTCATGGGCGCGACAGTACGGGCATTCCCCTGCCGATACAAGAAAAAATTTCGCCCCGCTCCTGAATTGGTTTGGTATGGGAAGAAGCATCGATTCGTCGACTTTTCCCCGATAGTTATAGAGGCTAAAGCATCTGTTCAGCCCGAATGGCATAAGCCTTTCTTGATACGGCTAATCAGTAATCGCACTCATTGCGGGATTGAACTCGCCGTATCCTTCCCGTCGCAAAAATAAACACTTAAGAATTCTAAAACTGAGAACACGGCGGGTCCTTGTTCTCTTTGTGCCAGCGCCGGCGTCGGTTGGCCGGAGGCTATCGCAACCTTCCCACACCACTATTAATCAATCGGAAAACTATGAGCCATACCCGTACCCCCGAGCGCACCCGTCGATTGCAGCGCAGCGAATTGGCCGTTCCCGGCTCGAACCCCGGAATGTTCGAGAAAGCCGCGGCCAGCAATGTTGATTACGTCTTCCTGGACCTTGAGGACGCGGTCGCGCCCGATGACAAATTGGCTGCCCGGTCGAACATCATCCAGGCCCTAAACGATATTGACTGGCGGGGGTCGGGCAAGACGATTTCGATCCGAATCAACGGCCTCGATACACACTACATGTACCGCGACGTCGTCGAGATCGTCGAACAGGCGGGCCAGTTCCTTGACACCATTCTGATTCCCAAGGTGGGTGTTCCCGGTGATATCTACATGGTCGACGCCATGGTCTCCCAGATCGAGATCGCGGTCGGCCTCAGCCACCGTATCGGTCTTGAAGCGCTGATCGAAACCACTCTTGGTATGGCGAATGTCGAAGCTATTGCGACTTCCAGTGATCGTCTTGAGGCGATGCACTTCGGGGTGGCTGACTACGCTGCCAGTTGCCGGGCCCGCACCACCAACATCGGCGGTCTCAACCCGGACTATCCTGGAGATCAATGGCATGACGGTCTCTCCCGGATGCTCGTCGCTTGCCGGGCTTATGGCCTGCGGCCCGTGGACGGCCCCTTTGGTGATTTCAATGACCCGGAGGGTTTCCAGCTAGCAGCCCGCCGTGCCGCCGCGCTCGGTTACGAGGGGAAGTGGGCTATCCATCCGTCCCAGATTGACCTCGCCAACGATGTTTTCTCGCCCCCCGCCGCCGAGGTCGATAGAGCCAAACGCATCCTCGTTGCCCTTGAGGAGGCAGCCGCCGAGGGTCGGGGCGCCGCCCAGTTGGACGGCCGGATGATTGACGCCGCTTCCGCTCGCATGGCGGAGAACGTGGTGGCCATGGACGATGCGATTCAGGGCAAATCCCAGGTCTGAGCCCGGGGTCAGGCACGCGATAGATCCACTCATCACCGGCACACCGGGTAATCAATAGCAGAGGAGAGGGGAACAATGGACATCCACGAGTACCAGGCCAAGGCGCTGCTCGCTGACTTCGGAGTGCCGATTCCAGCCGGTGGTCTCGCCTACAGCCCGGAGCAGGCGCAGTATCGGGCCACCGAGATCGGCGGAGATCAGTGGGTAGTCAAGGCCCAGGTGCATACGGGCGGTCGGGGCAAGGCCGGTGGTATACGAGTGTGCCGCAGTGAGCAGGAAGTCTGGACCGCTGCCGACGAGATGCTCGGCAGTCGGTTGGTGACCCAGCAGACTGGGTCTCGGGGTCGCGGTGTGTACCGCCTGTACATCGAGTCAGTGGCCGAAATCGACCGGGAGATCTACCTGGGTTTCGTACTCGATCGAGGGACCGAACGGGTCATGCTGGTGGCGTCGGCCGCTGGTGGGATGGAGATCGAACAGATTGCCGAGGATGATCCGGATTCACTGATCCGGGTAGTGATCGAGCCGGCTGTCGGCCTCCAGGGCTTTCAAGCCCGGGAGGTAGCCTTCGCTCTTGGACTGGACGCTTCCATCGTGACCGAGGCGGCAAATACTCTGAGGGCTTGCTACCGATCCTTCCGGGATCTCGATGCCACCATGGTCGAAATCAATCCGCTGGCGGTGACCGCCGATGGCCGAATTCTGGCGCTGGACGCCAAAATGACTTTCGACGACAACGCCCTCTTTAGGCGCCAGCAGATCTCCGAGTTGCGGGATAAGTCCCAGGAGGATCCCCGCGAGATGAGAGCCACTGACCGGGGTCTGAGTTACGTCGGACTCGAGGGTAGTATTGGTTGCATTATTAACGGCGCGGGCCTGGCGATGGCCACCATGGATATGATTAAACACTCGGGGGGTGAACCCGCAAACTTTCTCGATATCGGAGGTGGCGCCTCTCCGGAACGGGTCGCCAAGGCATTCAACCTGGTGCTCTCCGATGAAAATGTCAAAGGGGTGCTAGTCAATATCTTTGCCGGTATTAACCGCTGTGATTGGGTTGCCCAAGGCGTGGTGAAGGCGATGCAGGATCTCAATATCCAGGTGCCGGTCGTCGTGCGCCTCTCGGGCACCAACGTAGAGGAGGGGCGACGCATCCTCGAAGAAAGTTCCATGCCCCTGATTACCGCTGATACCCTGGCCGAGGCAGCCGAGAAGTCGGTCGCCGCAACGAGTGAGGAGGTGAAAGTATGAGCATCGTGATCGACAACAAGACCTCTATCCTGGTTCAGGGCTTTACGGGCCGGATCGGATCATTCCATAGCGAGGAGATGATCGAGTACGGGACCAACATCGTGGGTGGCGTTACTCCGGGTAGGGGTGGCACCACCCATCAGGGACTGCCTGTATTCGATACCGTCAAGGCTGCGGTAGCGGCAACCGGCGCCGAGGCCAGCATCGTGTTTGTCCCGCCGCCGTTCGCGGCTGACGCCATCATGGAGGCTGCCGATGGAGGTCTGCGCACCTGCGTATGCATTACCGACGGGATTCCGGCGCAGGACATGATGCGGGTCAAGCGCTACATGCGCCGCTACAAAGTGGATAAGCGCATGCAGCTTATCGGTCCCAACTGCGCTGGTGTGATCAGCCCCGGCAAGGCACTGCTCGGTATCATGCCGGGACATATCTATAAAGAAGGTGAGGTCGGCATTATTGGTCGGTCAGGGACTTTGGGCTACGAGGCGGCATCCCAACTCAAGGCGAAAGGTATCGGCGTATCGACCAGCGTCGGCATTGGCGGTGACCCCATTAACGGCAGTTCGTTCAAGGATCACCTGGCCACTTTTGAGAAGGATTCACAAACACGAGTAGTGGTGATGATCGGTGAGATCGGCGGACCCCAGGAGGCAGCAGCGGCTGAGTTCGCCCGTGACCACATGCATAAGCCGGTGGTGGGCTACATCGCGGGTCTCACTGCGCCCAAGGGCCGGACCATGGGTCACGCTGGCGCCATTGTCTCGGCAGCGGGGGAGTCGGCCAAGGAAAAGGTAGACATCCTGCGGGCGTGCGGGGTCACCGTGGTTGAGCGGCCTTCCGAGTTCGGATCGACGGTCGGACAGGTGTTGGCCGCCGTCTCCTGACGCGCGATCATGAGTTGCGACATCTTCTGAAGCAGGCGTTCGCCAGCTTCAGAAGACCTTCTAACCGGTCAGGTTCAATTCCGTGCTGTAACCAAATAGCCCTGGTGTGCCGCCTGTATGGATAAAGAGGGTCGACTGATTTTTTTGTGAGCTGCGAACATGATTGAGGCAGGCCGCCATCGATTTTCCCGTGTAGACGGGGTCCAGCAGCAAGCCCTCGCGTCGCGCACAAAGATCAATTGC
This sequence comes from Proteobacteria bacterium TMED61, assembly GCA_002171735.1. Lineage (GTDB taxonomy): Bacteria > Pseudomonadota > Gammaproteobacteria > Arenicellales > UBA868 > UBA868. The sequence continues at coordinate 27,102 of NHDO01000028.1, forward strand.
TTCCAGCGTCTGATCGTTTAGTTTGCCGTAACCGGGTGCAAAGGTCTCATCCGTTATCCTGATGTCTTCGGATGTCACGGGGTTATCCATATCCAGGAGTTCGGCAATCTCCCAACAACGGTTGTTGATCCGCTCTTGCTGTAGATCGCGGTTTCGCCTGACACAGACTCCGGTTACGGGTTTGGGCCAGTTCAGTGACCGGAATCCGAACAGAAGACCCGCATGCGTGCTGCCGCTTCCGGAGGCGACGAAAATATGTTCGATTTCATCCTCCAGATCGCCTAACTGATCCAGAATTTCTTCGGCGGCCCGTACATACCCTAATGCACCAAGCGGCGGATGCCCTGGCGCGAGCGGAATGATGTAAGGCCGCTTACCGGCCGAGCGCAGTTCGCCTGCGATTATCTCGAGATTGGCGTCTGCCCCGTCCTCGTCTTCTCCTTTTGAATAAGTGTGTATCGTCGCACCCAATAGGCGATCCAATAGCACGTTGCCGGATTGACGGTAGTTCGCTCCGGCATCTCCAACGCGCTCTTCAAGCTGAATGTGACAATCGAGATTGAGTTTTGCGGCGCCGGCTGCAGCCATGCGGACGAAGTTCGATTGCACGGCGCCCGTGATCAGCACGGTGTCGGCATTTTGCTGAAGCGCCTCGCCGAAGTAGTACTCGAGCTGCCGGGCTTTGTTACCGCCCATGGCGAGACCCGTACAGTCGTCGCGTTTGACGTACAGCGCCCCACCGCCGAGNACGNCACTGAGATTTTTCAACGGCTCAATCGGCGTCGGTNTNTGGGCGAGCCGCGTTCTCGGTAGAAGATCGAGTTTTCTGCTGATAGACATCCGAACCCGCGTTTTATTGAAAGCAACGACAGCTTAAAGGTATCGCGCAGTTAACTATAAAGGTTGCCCAGATTAAGCGCTTAGGGACGCGCCTCCGGCTTTGGTGCGTTGCTCGATGAAGGCATCGATNTCCTCCAAGAAGGCTTGATCCAGGGGCGGTGGCGTAAAGTCTGCCAGAGCGGCTCTTGCGATCCGGTTAGCCCGTTGAGTGGTATCGAGCGCGCCGTTTTCCGTCCAATTCTCGAAGTTTGACCAGTCGGACAGTAGCGGGGCATAAAACGCCGTTTCGTANCGGGCGAGCGTATGCTGNGTGCCGAAGAAATGTCCGCCGGGTTCAATTTCATCGAAAGCCGATGCGGCCAGCGTGTCTTCGTTACAGACGACGGGCTGCATGAGGCTTGCGAACATCTGNAGCATCTCAATGTCGATGACAAACTTCTCCAAAGAAGCCGTCAGACCACCCTCGAGCCAGCCGGCGCCGTGCAGGAGAATGTTGCCCCCGCCCATAATGGCACCCCAGCAGGACATTTGTGATTCGTAAGCTGATTGCGCGTCCGGCGCGTTGGAAGCGTTTACGTTCGAGGTCCGGTAAGGCAGCCGGTATCGCCGGGCAAGNTGACCCGAAGCAAAGGCCGCCTTGACATACTCGGGGGTGCCAAATGCCGGGGCGCCGGTTTTCATGTCNACGTTNCTGGTAAACCCGCCNTACACCACCGGCGCGCCGGGNNGNACGATTTGTGCCAGAGCGATACCGGCCAGNGCTTCGGCNTTTTGCTGTGCCAGAGCACCCGGAAGCGTGACCGGCGCCATNGCACCCGCCANNGTAAAAGGTGTCAGGATCATGGCTTGGCGTGCTTTGGCGAAGTCAATAATNCCCGCGCACATCAGTTCGTCGAGTTGCAGCGGNGAGTTAGCGTTGACTACCGTATAGCAGTGCACCCGCTTTTCAAAGGTCTGCCGGTCAATGCCGTAAGCNATCCTAAGAATCTCAAGAGAGTCCGCAACGGCCTCGCGACCACGGGAATAGATAAATGTAGGCTTGTCCGTCAGGGTGACCACCGACCGCGTCATATGCAGATGACGAACAGGTGTCGGCAGGTCCTGAGGCTCAACCATCGGGGTAGTGAGATGAATGACGTCGTAGTTTTGNGCCATGCGCAAAAGGTCACGAAACGTTTCGTGNGTNCCAGCCCGNCGTCCGTTTTCAAGATCAGAGTAATGCGGCGGGCCGCCGACGGTNGCAAAGACCAGGTTGTTATCACCTACCTCGAACCATCGGTTTTCTGAACGCCCGTGCATGGTAAACGTGGGCGGCGCCTGGGCGACTGTCTGAAGCAGCATGTTGGGGTCGAACTGCACCATCAGCGTGTCTTCGTTGACGTCAAACCCGGCTTCGCGGTATCGCTCTCGGGCCTCTACACTCAGCACCTTAATGCCTTTATCGCGCAGCAGATTGAGCGAGGTCAGGTGAATTGCCTCAAGCTCATCTTCGCTGAACTGCGCAATCGGCGGATAAGGGTTTTTGATTCGAAGCCACGAATCACCCGGTTGGAGCGGCGGGCGTGACTCACTGCGCCGGGGTCGTTTTCGATTTCGTGCCATTTTGTTGTTCGAGTATTGAGGTGGTCGTTGGAGTCGGGGCGTGACTACACCCGTATCCGGAGGCCTTTCGGATCCCAGGCGGGCTCTGCCAAGGTACGCGCACTGCGGCGTTTGCCAACGACATCGACCATCAAGGGTCCATCGTCTTCATTAACTCCCGTATCAAGCAGACCCATCGCAAGACTCTTGCCAGTGTAATGTCCGTAACCGCCCGAAGTGACAAAGCCGACACGCTTGTCGTTTTGCCAGATGGGTTCGTATCCTGAGGCGTCAGCGTCATCGGCATCAATATCAAGGGTAACAAGCCGTTGCGACACCTTTCCTTCAGATCGTTCCTTGGCTGCCGCCTCATGACCAATAAAGTCATCCCGAGACCAGTCAATCCACCGGTCCATGCCGGTCATGCCAGGAGTGCGATCCTGGGTGAACTCTGCGCTCCAGATACCGAAACCCTTTTCCAGACGCAACGCGTTCATTGCATAAAATCCAAACTCCCTGATGTTCTGTTCGGCGCCGGCTTTGAGCAGGATCTCTCTTAAGGTGATGTGTTCAGCAGCGCTGCAGTT
>NHDO01000029.1 GCA_002171735.1 Proteobacteria bacterium TMED61
GAACCGGGATCCGTCGCAATAATCTTGAGCACTTCGCCCGCACTCATGCCATTGAGCGTTTTCTTTGCGCGCAGGATTGGCAGCGGACAGTTAAGGCCTCGCGCGTCGAGCTCCTGGTTGAAATCAGACATAATGAAATCTCCTCATCTTAGGATTGGGGGTTTTAAGTTAAGTCGAAGGTGTTCGTTTCGCTGTTTACCAATTTCGGTATCGGGTACGTTTCCATCAGGTTGTTGATTCCGGCGGTGCCCGGCAGATCATCCGGGCCGAATCTGCCACGGGAGGGCGAGCGGCTCGAAAGAGCATATATTAGAAGTTAACCAAATTTTAAAACACAAAGCTTCTAAGTGCAAAAGGGAATATTTTCCAGTTGTCAGGTACTTGCAAGACGCTGGCGAATGGCAACGAGTTCAAGACAAAGGGTAACAATCTCCATGGCCTGACGGATATCCTCCAACGGTGGAAAGCTTGGCGCCAGTCGGATGATCCGGTTCTGGGGATCCAGACCGTAAGCGAATGGCGCCCCGGCTGGCGTCAGTTTGACCCCTGCTTGGGCCGCCATCTCAATGACAGGCCGTGCGCAGTCATCGGGGCCCGTGACACTCACAAAGTAACCCCCACTGGGGTTCGACCAGGTCGCGATACCCTTGCCGCTAAGATCTCGCTCAAGGATCTCCTGTACNAGGGCAAATTTGGGTTTTAGCAGTTCACCAACCTGGGTCATATGNGCGCGCAAACCGTCAATGTCTCCAAAGAAGGTGAGGTGGCGGAGTTGGTTCAGTTTATCGGGACCTATGGTTTGTACGGAAAGGTGACGCCGCGCATCGTTGATGTTTACAGGGCTTGATGCCATTGCCGATACACCGGCACCGGCCATCGTCATTTTAGAGGTCGAAGTGAACATCAGCACCCGGTCGGGGTTGCCAGCGTCACGACAGGCGCTAAGGATATCGGGCACNGGNTGGCGCTCCTCACCAAAATGATGTTCTGCATAGGCGTTATCCCAGAAGATNCGAAAGTCTGNCGTCGNCTCCATAGNNGCGAGCCGTTGGGCAACGCTTTCGCTGTAGGTGATACCCGTGGGATTGCTGTANCGGGGTACGCACCAGATACCCTTGACCGAAGGGTCAGCGACAAGAGTTTCGACGTGATCCATATCCGGCCCGTCTTCGGTCATCTCGACGTTGACGAGTTCAAAACCCAGGTGCCCGGTAATCTCGAAGTGGCGATCGTAACCGGGTGCGGGGCATANAAAGCGGATCGTGCCCTGCTGACCCCAGGGTTTGTCTCCGCCTGGCACGCCGAAAAGTACCGCCCGGGCGATGGCGTCATACATCATGGTCAGGCTACTGTTGCCACCGACAATCACATCTGCATGTTGACAGCCAAGGATATCGGCAAAGAGTTTTTTCATTCCCGCCAGTCCGTCGATACCGCCGTAGTTACGACAATCGGTATTCTCCTGATCATGAAACTGCCCTGCGCCTGGAAGGGTCAGCAGGGGGTCTGCGAGATCAAGCTGCTCGGGGGCAGGTTTACCCCGGGTCATGTCCAGAGACAGGCCNGCTCCGGAGGCTGCTTCATAGCGCTGCTGCAGTTCGTTTCCGCGCGCCTTCAGCGTCTCTTGGCTGTCGTCGTGAAGCATGGCTTTCTCCTGGGTCGGCCCGGAATCGGCAAAGATGGCGGCGAGACCCGGTCTGGGGTTGGATTACCGGCCCGGCGATTCTAAAGCGCGGGCCGGATGAATCCAAACGGCAGGAATTTTGGGCTTTGGTAAGATCATCATGTGAGCGCAGCCGGGTTTAAATCAAGATATCGCCGGTGGGTGTTCGCCACTGCCCTGGTGACTCCTTTTTGGCTTTTGGCCCAGCTGTCGGTTGCGCATTCCGGCGAATTGTTGGCGCCGTTACANACCGGTATCGTCATCGCCCCNGAAGAAGAGGCTATGGGCCGTGANTTNATCGCTGCAGCCCGCCAGCAGATGAATTTCGTTGAGGATCCGTTGCTGGTTCGCTACGTAGAGACCCTTGGCAACCGGCTGGCCGCCAGTCTTGAAGGAGATACGTCGCGTTTACGGTTTTTTCTCATTGAGAACAGGCTCATCAACGCGTTTGCTGGGCCTGGAGGGCGGCTGGCCATTTTCACGGGACTGATCACTACGACGCGCACNGAAGCAGAACTTGCCTCGGTGATGGCTCATGAATTGGGACATGTCGCCCAGCGTCACCTCCNGCGTATGATGGAACGNGCCAGCCGTCGGCAAATCCCGACGACGGCAGGAATTCTGGCAGCGATCTTGTTGGGTGGGCAAGCGGGCGCGGCCGCGATGGCGGCGACCACCGGTGCGTCGATGTCAGACCAGTTACGGTACAACCGTGAGTTNGAGCGCGAAGCGGATGTGTTGAGCCTTAGCATACTGACGGACGCCGGCTATCCCGCAGGTGCGATGATGGATTTTCTCAAGAGGCTCGATCAGGAAAATCGATTACAAAGTTCCGAGGTGCCGGAGTATCTCAGAACCCACCCGCTGACCCAGAACCGGCTTGCACTGGTTGAAAGCCGGTTGCGTAAATATGGTGATGTTGCCGACAACCCCTCACTCGATTACCACCATGCNCACGCTCGTGTCCGGGCGATGTTCGAAGGCCCTGGCGGTGAGGGATCCATTGCNGGGTTTCTCCACGAGGCAGAGTCAGTAGATCCGCTNATAGCAAGAGCGGCGCGCTATGGCCTGGTGCTTGCATTGATTCAGCAGGGCGATCACGTGGGCGCCATAGAGGCGGCCGCCGGATTGCGTGCAGATTATCCTGAATACCCGCTTTACGATATTGCGCTTGCNGAAGCGTTGCTGGCGGATGGCAAAGCGGGTGGGGCGATCGAAGTTCTCGAGTCGACAGGGGATGGAGGCGATAGCTTCGCCCCTATCGCCTACTACCTGGCGGATGCACTCATGAAATCAGGCCGACTGGACGATGCGCGGCTGCGCCTGCGAAGCGCATTGAGGCGATCACCTTCGGATAGTGCNCTGTATAAGCTTCTTGCCCGGGTTGAGGGTGAGNGTGATCAATGGGCCCAGTCATTTCAGGCAATGGCGGAATATTCTTTTTTGCGCGACGAGCTGGACCAGGCGCTCAGTCATCTGCAGACCGCGATGACACACACTGCAGACAGCGCCTACCTTAAAGCCAGTATTGATGCGCGAATTAAGGAAATTGAGAGAAACCAGGGTAAAACAAAGTAAGTCGGACTTGCTCAGAAAAGGCATATACGTATCGATAAGCGGAATNGATAGGGCTTCAAGATGNCTTTCCTTGCCACTGGCCGGAAAATTCGGTTAAATGTCCGNTATTACGTTATTAGCAGAAATTATTTCCCTTATCAGATAACTAACCACGAGCACCGCATTGCTTTGGGAGAAGTGCGCGGCGCTGGCAACCGGAGGATAACTATGCACAAGTTTAAACGTGCGTTCTTGACAGCTGCTGCAGCGATTTCACTGGTCGCAACGACTGGTGTGACCTCGGTCGTCCAGGCAGGCGAATGGCCTACTGAAAAACAGTGCAAGGCCGGGGCTGCCAAGGATGGAGACAACATCATCAAGGGCTGGTGCGTTGCGGTGAACCGAAGGGGTGGCAACTGCCTTGCCTGTCACCAGGCAATNGTAACTCCCTGGCCGGAAGGCTTTCCTCCGGGAGGCAACATCGCACCGCCACTGGTCGCGATGGCGGCGCGTTACCCAAATCGTGAAGATCTTCGCGCCCATATCTGGGATCCCACNGCAAAGAATCCCATGACCTCGATGCCGCCGTTTGGCAAGCACAAGTTGATCAGCGAAGAAGATATTGATTTGCTGGTGGACTGGTTGCTTTCGATTTAAGGATCCCGCATTCCAGGTACTTGAGGAATAGATCCACCTTGGCGGGGCTTAGGTTTGGATCAAGTCCCTTAAGACGCTAGGAAAAGATAACGATCAGAAAACCCGATTCATTCATTAAGAGAAGGCAAAAGTTATGAAACGCAGAATTTTTCTTAAAGGCTCGCTAGCGACGACCACACTCATGGTAGCNGCTAGTGCTGGCATGCTCACCCCGACACGGGTGCTCGCGTCGGCCTGGCCGAAGGCGGCGTTCGAGTCTAAAACTGAGGCCGAAGCGCTGCAGGCATTTTTTGGCACCTCAGACGTAACGCAAAGTGATCAGGTCTCCATCAAGGCGCCCCTTCAGGCNGAAAATGGTGCNGTCGTCCCGATTAAAGTAATGACNTCACTAGAAAATGTAGAGGGGATCGCAATCTGTGCGATCAAGAACCCGAGGCCCTANACCACTTCCNTGCGGGTTTCAGGTGGAGGCGGTGGTTTATACAGTACGCGGATCAAGATGGGCCAAACCTCTCCGGTGAACTGCTATGTGAAGGCAGGCGGAAAGCTCTACATGGCATCCCAGGAAATCAAAGTCACCGTCGGTGGTTGCGGCGGCTAACTCGACAGAATCAAGCAGGAGAAGTGTGATGGCATCGACCAAGATGAAGATAAAAAAAAGTAAGAGCGGCGGCTACGAGGTGATGGTTCTGGCTAAGCATCCGATGGAAACTGGAAACCGTAAAGATAAGAAAACTGGCGAGAAAATTCCTGAGCATTTTATTGAAAACATGGAATTTTCAGTTAATGGAGAAGTCATAGCGCAAGCAAATCTAGGCACGGGTGTGTCAAAGAATCCCCTGATTGGTGTAGGTATCCCTAATGCAAAGCCGGGCGATAAAGTGACCGTCAGTTGGGTGGACAACAAGGGTGAAAGCGACAGCGCGGAAAAGGCTGTTAAGTAGAACGCAACGCGCTGATGCGGACATGATGTGACTACAGTCATCGTTCGGGCTCAGCGATTTGAGGAGAAGAAAATGAAGAAACTGGTGTCACTGACGCTAGCAGCGGGACTTGCTTTAGTAGGGGTATCAGGTGTGCAGGCAATTTCCGAGTCGGAGATTCAACAGGATATTGAGACCTTTCAGGGTTATTTCCTAAAGCGTTTTCCGGGCTTGACCATTGAGGATTTCCAGGACGGTGTGAATGCCCTGCCACAATACGCCCACCGCCGGGCTAACTGGGAGCTGGCGATGGAATTCCCACCCTACGAGCCTGAGATGGAAAAGGCTGCCGAGGAGTGGAATGTGCCTTTTAAGAACGGGAAGTCGATGAATGACTGTAATTTAGCCGCAGGGAATACTTATCCGGTGTTTGATGCATCGACAGGTGACCTTCGTACTATCGTTGGTGATATCAATGCCTGCCTCAAGGCCAACGGGGAAGATCCCATCAAGAACGTAAAACGGGCAAAGATGGCACGCTTAGTCGCCCACTACCGCTCCCAGTTCAACGGCGAAAGAGTTGCGGTAGATTTTTCTGATCCCGGCGCGCAGGCCTTGTACGAAAAAGGTCGACAGTTCTACTGGGCCAAACGTGGTCAGTTGAACTTCTCCTGTGCTGATTGTCATGTCCACAATGCCGGCAACATGGTGCGTGGTGATGTATTGAGCGCTGGGTTGGGTCACGGTGTGGGATTCCCGGTATGGCGGACCAAGTGGCAGGTGGCCGGCAAGCCTTGGGGTACGATTCACCGTCGATACGGAGGCTGTAACAAGCAGGTGCGTGCCCATCCATTTAAGGCGCAGGGTGGAGAGTACAAAGCGCTCGAGTTCTATGAAGCAGTGATGAATACCGGTATACCGTTGAAGGTACCTAGTCAGCGTCAGTAGGAAGCCGACGATGCGATTGGGGCTTGAGGTATAAGTGTATAAGTACCTTTTAGCCCGAGTCGGAACCGATACAGAAAAACCTGGCCTAGCGGCCGGGTTTTTTTGTCACCGGAGTTGGGACGTAGTCCGGCGAGACCCAATTTTGCGACCCAGCGTGATGTTTTGACCACCTAAACGAGGTATCGAGATGAGTCTTGACCGTAGAGAATTCATGCGCCTGCTGGCGATGGCAGGTGCGGCCGGTATGACGGTTAATAGCCGGGTCTTTGGGGACGGCGGGGTGGAGTACAACCTGCCCGCCTTTGGCAATTTGTCACTTCTGCATTTTACGGATTGCCACGCACAACTGATGCCGGTGCACTTTCGGGAACCCAACATCAATATCGGGATCGGAGAGGCCTTCGGCCAACCCCCGCACGTTGTCGGCGAGCATTTTCTGAAACACTTTGACGTTGCCCCCGGGTCCGCTAAGGCGCACGCCTTCACCTTTTTGGACTTTGAAGCAGCAGCGCGGAAGTACGGCAAGGTCGGCGGTTTCGCACACCTTGCGACGCTGGTGAAGCGGCTCCGGGCATCGCGGCCTAACAGTCTTCTGCTGGACGGAGGCGATACCTGGCAGGGGTCTGCGACATCGCTTTGGACGCACGGTCAGGACATGGTCGATGCGTGCAAGCTGCTCGGGGTCGACATCATGACCGGGCACTGGGAGTTTACCTACGGCATGGAACGTGTTCGGCAGATCATTGATGAAGATCTCGCACCGATTGAGTTCCTTGCGCAGAATATCATGCTGACCGAGGATGCTTCCTTCGAGGGTAAACCCGCGTTTGATGAAGAATCCGGACAGGTGTTTAAACCCTATACGATACGGGAGATGAATGGGATCCCGGTAGGCATCATCGGTCAGGCCTTTCCTTATACAACGCTGGCGAATCCGCGTTACATGATGGAAGACTGGAGTTTCGGTATTCGTGAAGAACAGTGCCAGGAGATGGTCGATGCCGTGCGCGCCGATGGCGCTCAGGTGATTGTGCTGCTTTCCCATAACGGTATGGATGTGGATCTGAAACTTGCGAGCCGGGTGACCGGTATCGACGTGATTCTTGGAGGTCATACTCACGACGGGATGCCAAAGCCCAGCCTGGTCAGTAACGCTGGAGGCAAGACACTGGTCGTCAATTCCGGGTCGAATGCCAAGTTTCTCTCGGTGATGGACCTCGACGTCCGCGACGGGCGCGTGGCCGATTACCGGTATCGGCTTCTGCCCATTTTCGCCAATCTGCTGGAGCCTGACCCACAGATGGCATCGTTCATTGAGACTGTCCGCGAGCCCTTCAAACAGCAACTCGAAACGGTGCTCGCCACGACGGAGACCACGCTGTATCGGCGCGGCAACTTTATCGGTACTTTTGACCAGGTTATCGTTGATGCGCTCATGGAGGTGCGGGGTGCCGATATCGCCTTCTCTCCTGGTTTCCGATGGGGTACCAGCGTGCTGCCGGGTGACCCCATCACCGTCGAACATCTGATGGACCAGACCGGGATTACCTACGCGAAATCTACGTTGACAGAAATGACAGGCGAGATGATCAAACTGGTCCTTGAGGATATCGCTGACAATCTTTTCAATCCGGATCCTTATTACCAGATGGGGGGTGATATGGTGCGGGTTGGAGGCCTTCGCTACGCTATCGATCCTGGAGCGCCGATCGGTAAGAGGTTGTCGGATCTGGAACTTAATGGCAAGCCTATTGATCCGGCGCGAAACTACAAGGTCGCAGGTTGGGCGAGTGTCAATCCTCAGCCCGATGAATTGCCTGATATCTGGGATGTCGTTGCAGAGTACCTGCGCGACCGGAAGGTGATCCGAGATATGACACCCAACATCCCGAAGGTAAAGGGAATTGCGGGGAATCCAGGTTATGCCACACTAAAATGAGAATCCGCTGGGCAGGGCTCAGTGTGGTTATTACCCGCTCATGGATTTAACAGAGTGTCTAGTGCAAAAAAGACCGGGCTCAATAACGGCTCGAGTTTTCTGCGCATCAAGCTTCCGACAGCGTCGCTTCTGGCAAAGAATGGCACAACCAGGGGTTCCCCACAAAGACTTAGCGTAATCAAAGCGGCCTGCTGTTGACGTAGCTGCGCGGCGGTCTTTGCCCCCGTCCCGTCTTTCGCAAAAGTCTCTGTCGACAACACCGGGAAGGCGGCAATCGCACGCTGCAGAGCATCCGCTGAGCGCGGCAGTTCTTCCTCGCCACGCAGGGGTTTGCAGTAGTCGCCCAGTACATTGAGCGTGTCCACGACGGTGTCCATGTCGATAGCCTGTTTCAAAGCGCTTTCGACACAACGCAGAAAGTGCCTGCCTTGCGCAGAGTCGGTTCGCGCCAGTAATGTCTCCATCGGGCCGGTTCCCATGAAGGAGGCTGTGTGAGCGTTAGTTTCTGTTTCACAGGGTACGTCCAGGTACTGTGGTCCAGCGCTGAGGAACCCTACCAACCAGGCCACATGATCCTGTGTTTGCGCCCATAGCCGTCCGATTTCCTGGCCATTCAACAAGTGGGAGCGCAGCAGCAGTTTCACGGTATCGATGATGGGTCGGCTGGCGGTCTCAAACGGAAGATGATCAAGAAGAAAGTGTCCGAGCGTTGGGCCGGTGCTTCCGTTAGCGACGGCAGGGTGCGCGAGCATCAGGCGTGCCACTTCTGCGGTGGGCAGGCACCACCAGGCGCGCCGAGCCAGTTCATCGTCAAGATTTGGCGAGGCGGCAACGGCAACGACGGCCTCCGGTTCTCCAAGACACAGTAATCTTGTGAGCCGGTCTGTTTCGAGAGCGCCGCTACGGGTCCAGCGGCGGATAAACACCGGGTATCCGCCCGGCGTCCCAAGCGCTAGCACGGAAAGACTCTCACGCACTGCGCGAAGATAACGAACTGGATTGCCGGCGGGCTTAAGGTCGACACGGTGGGTCGTTGCAGCGGTCAACGCCTCGACGCACATTGCGTCCTCATCAATTCGGATGGCGAGGGCAGCAGCCGCCAAAACATTTATTCTCAGAGTATCTTCTTCGACAAGTAGCATGAGGTATGTTCGATACTGATACCCACCCAAGGGGGATATCCCGATCCCGGTTCTCAGGGAGTAATATTGTCCGCGGTTTTAGGTCGTGGCTTCGTGGGAGGTATTTATGAATATGGTCTATTATGAAACGATCGATAAGTTGGAAAAGATGGATGCGAATCCGGACTATGTCCAGGGATGGGTCGGTGGATTTTTAGGAAACCCACAGCGGGAAGAGCAGCGTGTGACGGAAGCCTACTCAGCTGGTTATGAGGATGGCCAGAACAAGACCATCGACAGCGCTGCGGATTGGAAAGCAAGTTAACCCTCTGTCTGTGGTTTAGGCTGGTGAAGTACTCTGATCCAGGCCCCCGCCGGAATGCAGATTCATCATTGATTTTGCCAGTTGCCCGACTACGTCTGGGCCATCGATATCCATCACCTGGTCCATCACCCAGCGGTTAGTCTGATCGCTGCCCATAATCGCCTGAATGTGGTCACTGAATGCCCGTAGCAGGGTATATCCAGGAACCCCGTCGCTGAAGCTGCACTCGCCGTAATGGTTGTTGCGACGATTGAGCGTATCGATGAACTGCTCACGGTAGTCGCCGTCGCCCAATACCTCCGCCGTGTTTCTGTGAAATTGCCCCGCGCAGGCGTGGGCAAGCGCTGGGACAAAAGTGGCGCGGTCAGGCGCTTCCAGCATATCGAAGGCTAGACGGTCGGCGGCGTGCACCAGAAACACCAGGTACTCGCGAATCACTGCTACCCGTTGTACGTCATCCTGGTAAATAAAGTCTTCTGCGTGCAGGTTGCGGCTAGCGGTCAGTGCCAACTGCCAGCAGACGTACCCCAGCGCCTGACCATTCTTCTCAGCTGATCCGGATTGTCCGGGGTTACGCCACCGGTCGCGAATTCGTGTTTTCATGATCGTTGCGCTCGCCCCGGATTTTATCTTAAGGTGCTGTCTATGTCGGCGTTGCCTCCCTCATTTCTGGATGCGGTACAGCACAACTGTGACGTCTCAGACTCACAGCACGCGGACCATTATTCTTTGTGTGTTTACCTTATGCACATGCGTGAATACTTCCGTTGGGAGCGACAGTTGGGGCCTGATGTGGTGCTTGGTGCAGATGCAGTCGGTGAGTGGGTCCACAAACGTGAAAGCTACTGGGATACGCTGGAGGGTGCATCCTACCGATCCCTGCCTCTGCCCGGACACCAGGTGGATGTCTTCGATGTCGATGCCGTGAATACGTGGCTGGTGCCGCTCGGTTATGGCTACAGTGCCGGCATCGGCCGATTCGGTAAGCCGATCTTTTTTGTCGGCCGCCTGATCGCTTCGGAGTCGGGCGAAGGTTACCGGCTTTTGTGCACGGGCACTGAAGAAGTCCGGGAGATGATTGCTCCCCCGGCTATGACCCGGGGTAACACGATCTGGATAAGGCGTGAGTCATTGCGGCGGGTACTCTGGGAAATGATCGAGGAGTGGCGGTGGAAAAAGCCGCACAACGCCTTGTCCCGTGCGCTCGACAGTTACGGTTTTACTGAGGATGCTCAAAATGCCATTGAGCAGATGGTGGAAGCATTCGCGGAAANGNCTATCTTGCACGAATTGGGTGAGCGGGTCTGTGGCGAGCAGTTAGGCAGCGATTGGGAGGAGATGTTGTCGGCCACCGAGGACCGGGCTACGGAAGNCCTGATCCGCGCGGTCCGCGATCATCTGGCGGACTGTCTCATGGTGTTACCAGCACTGCTGGCCGAGAAAAACCAGGCACCCTTACATTTTTATTTCGCCACCATGACCGGTATTCGTCGCCAACTTTTCCCGGCGCTGGTGGAGGCTTACGAGGAGTCGCTCATCCGGAGCAATGCNTCGCGGCTAAAGCAGGTGGTTCGAGAGGGAGCAAGGCATTGGCTGGAAGGTGCCTCACAGATACTGGGTGCTTATNGCAGGGGCGCTGCCGGTTCAGGCGTCACCCTGAGCGCGGAGATGTCGGATCGCCTGAAGTTCTAAACGCCAACCTCCGCACAGTGGTATTGNCTTAGCGTTTTGACCCCTTTTCCTCGTGAGCCAGGTCTACGACCTGTGTCGCGAGGTCGGCATAGGACTCGCGAAAGCCCGACAGGGGGTGGTCGTTCTCCGGCGCAAAGTAATCTTTAGGGTCAACGCCGCCTTGATGTTCCTGGGCAATGAAGTCCTTTTGCATTTTGACCATCTTGCGGATNAATTCCTGTTTTTCACTCANTCGTCTTATCTCCTGGTGTTGATTCTAATGTGCGAGGACGTGAATCATCGCCTTTTCTTGAGTTCAATAGCCGCCCTTACGCATGCTCTCCGGAAGCCCGGAAAGCCGGCCAGCCTGTTTACTTGGATTTCCCGGGAACAGTTCGAAGAGCTCCTTGTTGCTGACCTTGTGACCCCAACGCACGCTCATTTCTTTGAGNAGCGTGCGGTTATTGGGCTGATTGCCATTGTTGGAAAAATATTCCTCCCTCAGGTAATGGATGATATCCCAGTGGCGCTCATTTAATTCCAGGTCCTCTGCACCGGCCATGGCGCTAGCGACAGACTCTGTCCAGTCCTCTGGATTTTCGAGAAACCCAGTTTCTGTGGTGGCTATCATTTTTCCATCAGCGTTGATTGGCATGGCGGGCTCCTGTGGGCAGTAGCAGCATAATGAAATCGGGATCAGTTCCCGTCGTCGGTAAGCGGTGTGTGTACGGCAGCAATACTCTTGTGTGGCAAAAAGAGGCCACACCCCAGCAGGCGGTCGGGCCCAAGGCCGTCGTACTGCACCGCGGCAGAGTCTTTTGGGTTGAGTTCGGCGATCAACAGGCTGCGGGTCAGCATTGGACCCCCGGGTGTGGTGAAGCGGTGGATACGGCCACACAGCATTTTAGTTGGCGCGATATCGAGTTCGTCCAGCCACTGTGCCGCGTGTTCAAGAAAAATGGATTCATCCACCGTCGACTCGCTTACCCGTATGTGTCGGGCCAGCACCGCAGAAAACGGCGTGAGTGGACGTACTCGGGCCTCGAGCACGGTCACGGCGTGACCATCGATCTCAAGGGTTTGGTCACTGAGCTCGCGCGCCTGCGCGATGCGGTGTTCCGGCACTCGCAGTACAAAACGCGTGCGTGCCGAAAGTTCGATCACACTNCTATCGTCGGGCTGTTGCCAGCCATTGCCGGACTGGGCACCGTGAATGAGATGAATGCCGGCTTTTGGTTCGTCTTCAAGCCAGGGCAGCACCTGGATAATCGTTTGGCGCAGTGTCCAGGCGTGATCCGTCGGCAGTTGTCGTCCACGGGTCCGGAAAACGAGATCGATAACAGTTTCCCGAGGGACCGGTACTCTTGCCACAGGGGTTTCTTGCCAGAAAGTAGGCATGGNCATGAAACCGGTCACTGTACCGGCAGTGAGGCTTGGATCGCTTCGCGGTCGATCCACCAGTTATCCTGGACCAGTACATCCACGACGTTACGAAGCCGTGGCAGAAAGCGAGCCGGATCATGGAGTTCCAGCCGTTCGATCCACTGGTCGAATGCCTNCTGGTCCTCAATACCGCTATGCCGCCTGGCTACGGCGCCCAGCATCTGATTNGTNAAAAAGGACAGTGACTCATGTTCCTTGCCTTCGCTGCGAAGCTCGACTACGTAAGCGGCNACGGCTGCAGCGACCGCGGCGCCGTCTGAGTCATCGGGGGTTTCTTCAATGATGTCCTGCAACAGGGCTACAGAGAGTTCCGGATCAACCGGAAAAGTCACCGCTAGCCAGACACCGTGACCTAACGCCACGAGCGCGTCTGTTTCTCCCGACTGAAACATAATGCGCGCGGCCTCGATGGCCTCAGTCCAGAGCCGTGCTTTACAAAACCGATCAAAGCAGCTTCGACCGCTCTGCCAGGCATCGGCTCCGCGCTCAAGCGCGACCAGCAAGCGGCCCTGCTGCAGGGCCAGTTCACGCCATTCGGGCGATTCGAGCTCGATCTTACTTTCGTTCAGTCGATCTTGGACCGCTGCCAACTGCGCTTCGAAAGCGGCCGATGAGGTTGCGGACTCGTCCTGCGATTCAGCGCCGAGATCGAAGGTGTCACCAAGGTACTTCATGGCCGTTGGTCTGTGTCATCTACATCGACCGTGCTGGTGAAGACCGCCTCAAGCCGGTCTTCCCAGTTTTCGGGGGTATCCGGATAGGGCGGCTTGACGTCCATTCGCAAAAAGCGGTCACCCGCGCGCGCTTTCTGACGGACCAGCGAGGCCAATTCCTCAAAAGAGGACGGCTGGTTTTGCAGGATAAGTTCGCTGATCCAGAGCATGATGGTGGGGCAATGTTCAGATGTGAAGGGCGCGGGTGTACCGACCCCGGTACACCAGTCGCGCCTGATCGATCTGTTGCGAATCCTTGAAGGCTTCTCTTCGGTGCGGAACATTGGCACATACGAGACCTTCTCCAGGTCTTAGCCGCCGCCTAACGATTAGATCACCCGACCCGCTGAGAATCTCCCCAAGAGCCGCCACGGCCTCGCGTGTCTGATTATTGTGCTTCCAGATGACGTTCTGTCTGCGGGCGGTGTAGCGCATCCGAAGTGCTCCAGCATCCCAAAAAAATACCGGACCCGAGCATTGCACACGATGAGGACCGCCTTGCGGGCGATTCTCGGGAATTGTCATCGCGTCCCGGTGGCAAAGCGCCTCTGCCAGCCGAGGATCCTGCTCACGAAGGAGTCCATAGATGATTTCGTGATCCATTGCCTCAAGCGTGCCGCCCTGAAGAGCCGGCCGCACACAGTGGAGCAACATCGTCCGGATGAGTCGGTCCGGGGTATGGTAGTAGCCGTCGGTATGCCAGTTGAGTGGTTTGTTGGTATAGGGAATGTAGCGCTGGTGGGTGCTGATTTTCTCTACCTGAATTTTGCTGAGGCCGTCGGTATCGGCGCAGAGATTCCGGTCCGGACTGCCAAGGCCCAGTTGGGCTGCAAACGCTGTCAGAGTATCAGGGCCAACGGTATCGGGTGATTGGCAGCGATAAATTGCCATGTTGGCGTGTTTGATCCGGATGGCGAGTGCAGCGCGTTCGTCAGTGGAAATCTGATACGGGTTTGCAATGTCGACTACAAGATCGTCAATCGTTTGCTGGTAGTGGATAAGACGTTCCTGCCAGCGAGTGGTCACACCGATATCGCCCCCTTTTAGTTGGCTTTGGATAGTCGGTGCGGATACGGTGGTTGCATGCATGGTGAAAAATCTGACAAACCGCCTTATGGCGTGGGATCTGATTCTAGAGTGCCGGCNGTGTGGGAGAACTCCCCCAAAAGGTTGATCTAGAGAATAATTTTCTCTGTTCCAATAANCCTGAACACACAGGTTTTTTTACAATCCCGGGTCCCTCGTGAGTTAAGTCCCTGATTTCATGACCTTGTTAAGGGAAAAGACCTTGTTGCCCCCAAGTGATTTTTGTGCACTGCAAAAAACTGCCTATCTCCAAGGGGATAAAGCAGCGATTTTTACCGCATACCCCCCGGGGAATGGTGTCCACGGCTTCGGTACTTAGAATGATCGCAGAGACAAACCGTCTACTGCGCTGGCAGGCGGTGTTGCCCGGGCGCTTGGCGAATCTTAAGTGTGCGGACGCCATGAGAGTGGCGAGGGCGGCGCTGCAACAGAGTGCCATCAATGGTACATAAAAGCGATCAACGAACGGAGTGGGACTTACATGGCTGACAACAAGCAACACGAAACCCCGATGCTCGATGAGCTCGAGAACGGGCCCTGGCCAAGTTTTATCTCAGGGATCAAGCGTCTTCGGGACGAGCACCCTACCGAGCGGATCAACGGCGTGGCCAACGATCTGTTGGGGCAGTTAGAACATTCTTACGAAACACGCAAAGGTTACTGGAAAGGCGGTACGGTCAGTGTCTACGGTTACGGCGGGGGTATCATTCCACGTTTTTCCGAGGTAGGTCAGCAGTTTCCCGAGTCTAAAGAGTTCCATACGCTTCGTGTCCAGCCGCCGGCCGGCAATCATTACAGCACCGACATGCTGCGCCAGTTGGCGGACAGCTGGGAGAAGTGGGGCTCAGGTC
This sequence comes from Proteobacteria bacterium TMED61, assembly GCA_002171735.1. Taxonomy (GTDB): domain Bacteria; phylum Pseudomonadota; class Gammaproteobacteria; order Arenicellales; family UBA868; genus UBA868. The sequence goes on from NHDO01000029.1 coordinate 14,898, forward strand.
TTGTGACTTTTCACGGGCAAACCGGCAACATCATGTTCATTGGTGCGACCACCGATAACACTCAACACTTTTTTGACGAGATCAACGATTATGGTTTTGATCTTGGCGGCGCGGGGCCCTGCGTGCGTACCGCTATGTCCTGTGTGGGTGGCGCCCGCTGTGAACAATCATGTGCCAATGAGCACAAGATCCACCGGACTCTGGTGAACAACTTTACCGATGATGTGCATCGGCCGGCTCTGCCCTACAAGTTCAAGTTCAAGGTCTCCGGTTGCCCCAACGACTGTATGAATTCAATCGAGCGCGCCGATATGGCGGTGATTGGAACCTGGCGCGATGACATGAAAGTGGATCAGCAGGCCTGGAAGGATTACGTTGCAGAAAAGGGTCGCCAGCACACTATCGATAACATCATCACGCGCTGTCCGACGCGCTGCATGAGTCTGAAGGACGACGACTCGATCGAGATCGACAACCGTAACTGCGTGCGCTGCATGCATTGCCTGAACGTGGTGCCCAAGGCGTTCTCCCCGGGAGACGACAAGGGCGTAACGATCCTGATGGGCGGCAAACGGACGCTGAAGATTGGTGACCTGATGGGTACTGTGATCGTGCCCTTCATGAAACTCGAGACGGAAGAGGACTACGANACCATCACCGAGATCGCAGAGAACACGATCGATTTCTGGGCGGAGAACGGCCTGGAGCACGAACGCTGTGGCGAAATGATCGAACGGATTGGACTGGTGAACTTCCTGGAAGGGATTGGCATAGAGGTGGATCCGCACATGATTGCGGACCCAAGACAATCGTCTTATGTCCGGATGGATGGCTGGGATGAAGAAGCGGTTAAGTGGTTTGAGCGACAGGCCGAAACCGCTCAGTCGGCAGCAGGTTGAGTTAACGGCGAACTTCGCCCTGAATCGAACTCTTACGGGAGATAAAGATGGCTAAGGACATGAGACAGCCGATTGAATCGGGTTGTCCCGACGGTTTTCAATATATGCACCCGCTGATGGTCAAGAACTTCGGCCTGTGGCGCTGGCATGATCATCCTCGGCCTGGCGTGCTTCGCCACGTGGCGGACAGTGGAGATGAAGTCTGGACCGTCAAGGCGGGTACNCAGCGCATCCTGGATGTATTTACCCTTCGCAAGTTGTGCGACATCGGCGATGAATATGCTGACGGGCATGTGCGGTTCACGATCCGCAGCAACATTGAGTACATGGTCGCCGACGAAGCCAAGGTTGAGCCGCTGATCAGCGCGCTCGAGGATGCCGGATTCGTTGTCGGCGGTACGGCTAATTCGGTCGCCATGATCGCGCATACCCAGGGATGGCTGCACTGCGATATTCCGGGTACGGATGCGTCCGGCGTGGTCAAGGCTATGATGGATGAACTCATCGATGAGTTCAAAAACTGCAATATGCCTAACCGGGTGCATATCACGACTTCCTGTTGTCAGATCAACTGCGGCGGCCAGGGAGATATCGCGATCAATGTGCAGCATACCAAGCCGCCTAAGATCAATCATGATCTTGTGGCGAATGTCTGTGAACGCCCATCGGTCGTGGCTCGCTGTCCAGTGGCCGCTATCCGTCCGGCGCAGGTCAACGGCAAGCCGACGCTGGAGGTCGATGAGAAAAAATGCATTTGCTGCGGAGCTTGCTACCCACCCTGTCCGCCAATGCAGATCAACGATCCGGAGCACAGTAAGCTGGCTATCTGGGTGGGCGGTAATCACTCCAATGCGCGCAGCAAGCCCAGTTTTCAGAAACTGGTTGCATCAGGGGTCCCGAACAATCCACCGCGTTGGCCCGAAGTCACCGCGATCGTCAAACGCATTCTGCAATCCTACAAAGAGGATGCNCGGGACTGGGAGCGCATCAACGACTGGATCGACCGTATCGGCTGGCCGCGCTTTTTCGAGATCACCGGATTGCCGTTTACCAAGTTTCATATCGACAACTGGCGTGGCGCACGAAAGAGCCTCAACGCTTCGACCCATATCCGGTTCTAGGCAGGTTTCATGAAGTTTTCTGTAATGGTGAACGANGGTCCATATACCCATCAGGCCGCNGACAGCGCCTACCAGTTCATCAGTGCAGCGCTTGCGGCGGGTCACGAGATTTTCCGGGTCTTCTTCTATCATGACGGNGTGAATAACGGCACACGGCTCACGACACCGCCACAGGATGATCGGCACATTGTCAATCGATGGAGCGAGCTTGCCACTGCGCATGACCTGGATCTGGTGGTGTGTGTTGCGGCAGCGCAGCGCCGCGGCATCGTGGATCCGGATGAAGCCAAGCGCAATGGTAAGGATAGTGACAATATCGCGCCGGGATTCCGCATCTCGGGCNTGGGCCAGTTGATCGAAGCGGGTATCGAGTCTGATCGACTTCTGGTGTTTGGCGACTAGGAGTCGGTTTATGGGCCAAGCNAAGAAATTCATGTATATCAACCGCCATGCGCCCTGCGGTACGGCCTATGCGGTGGAAGGCCTTGAAGTTGTGCTGATTGGCGCCGCTTTTGAGCAGGACGTCTGTATGGCGTTTATTGGCGACGGAGTCTTCCAGCTCAAACAGGATCAGGATACTGCTGACACCGGGATGAAAAACTTNTCACCTGCCTACCGGGCGTTGGGTGACTATGAAGTGAACCGGCTTTATGTGGAGCGCGAATCACTCCAAGAGCGGGGGCTGACAGAAGAGGACCTGATGCCGCTGACTTGGGAAGATGAAGATGACGACTGGGCAGAGAAGCCGTCTATCCATGTCGTCGATCGGACGCAGTTATCAGATCTGATCGAAGAGCAAGACATTATTTTAAATTTCTGAATTCAACATAAACTGATGCTGCATACTGTTAATAAATCCCCGTTTGAGTCATCGAGTCTCAAAACCTGTCTGTCGCTTGCGAAAAGGGANAGCGATGTACTTCTGATCGAGGATGGCGTGTATGGCGCGTTAAGCGGGAGTGCCCATACCTCTTGGGTGGCAGAAGTGCTTGGGGAGGTGCGGGTGTATGCACTGGAACCAGATCTTAAGGCTCGGGGATTGTCCAAGGACAAACTCATTCCCGGCATCGAGGCGGTGAGCTACGANGGTTTTGTCGAACTGGCATGTGNCAACGACAAGATNCAGAACTGGCTNTGACATTATTGATAAATGCAACAGGAGGCCGAAAATGGCATTTGAATTAAACGGCAAGACCTANGAAACCGATGAGGAGGGATACCTTGCCNACCTNAGCCAATGGGANACTGANGCGGCGGNGTACATGGCNAAGGAAGACGACTGTGATCTGGACGAGAACCACTGGGAAGTCATCAATTTCCTTCGGGAATACTACGATGAGTATCAGATCGCCCCGGCGGTTCGGGTACTGACTAAAGCGATTGGGAAAAAACTGGGNAAGGATAAGGGNAACAGCAAGTACCTGTATGAACTCTTCCCTTATGGGCCAGCAAAACAGGCCTGTAAGTATGCAGGCCTTCCCAAGCCCACNGGATGCGTCTGACATTTTTTTCTAAAGCGAGAATCTGCCCCGGCCTNGCCGGAAACANCCATGAGCACTGAGCGAGTGGAANCTGGNCAGCGNCTGTCAAAGGTAGGGTTNCCTTGTTGCTAGGCNCCATATTTGCTGGGCTGTTTTATTTTGCGACTGCCGTGTTTCTTGTGGGAGTGGGGGCTCGTGNCATGCGTTATGCTCGCATCCCAGCTCCGCTGGTGATTCCGACGACCCCGGCACCGACTACACACGCTGGAGTCTTTGCTCGGATGTTTCGCGAGGTGGTGTTCTTTGAAAGCCTCTTCAAAGGAAGTAAGTGGAGCTGGCTTTTTGGCTGGTTATTTCACTTCGGTATGCTTATCGTCATCGCGCAACACCTTAGATATTTCACTCAACCCGTATGGTCTTGGGTGACGATCATTCAGTGGGTAGGATCGTACGCAAGTTTCGCGATGTTTGTAGGCCTGGTTGGATTATGGGCGCGCCGCGTTTTGGTTGATCGTATCCGCTATATCAGTGCGCCTTCGGATCACCTGATGCTGGCCCTGCTTTTGGCGATCACAGGATCGGGACTCCTGATGAAACATGTTGACCATACCGATATTGTGTTACTGAAGGCATTCACGCTCGGGCTGATAACGCTTTCCTGGCAACCGCTTCCAAATGATTTCGTACTGCTGGTGCATCTATCACTCGTGATCATTTTGATGCTGATCTTCCCGTTTAGCAAACTACTGCATGCGCCAGGTATTTTCTTCAGCCCGACTCGCAACATGCGGGATAACCCGCGCGAACACCGTCACGTTGCATCGTGGGCGAAGGACCTGCCCAAGAGTGCAGACCACACCGACGGCGCATAAACCCAGACGCGGACCATGGCCAAACCTGAATTCGAAACCCCGACCTTGAAAGAATGGGTCAGCATACCTGTCGTGCAGCCAGACGCAATGGCCCACAGTCGACCGTTTGTCGCAAAGCCTGAGCACCAGGCGCCTTTGGGTTTTCCTGGTGAACTGGTGGAGAACTGGCAGGAGGTTGCGCTCGACAAGATGGGTGAGCTGCTCGGGCGATATCGGTCCCTGCAGGTCTTCATGGATGCGTGCGTCAAGTGTGGTGCGTGTACCGACAAGTGTCACTATTACCTCGGTACGGGCGATCCCAAAAATATGCCGGTGGCGCGTCAGGATCTCATGCGCAAAGTGTACCGGCGCTACTTCACAACGGCGGGAAAGTGGTTTCCAAAACTAGTCGGAGCCGTCGAGCTCAGCGAAGAGGTAATCAACGACTGGTATAGCTATTACCATCAGTGCTCAGAGTGCCGCCGCTGCTCGGTTTATTGCCCATATGGTATCGACACCGCAGAGATCACCATGGCAGGTCGGGAGATCCTCGCCACAATAGGTGTCGGTCAAAAATATTCCAACGAGATTATCGGCAAAGTACACACCATCGGTAACAATCTTGGCCTGCCAGAACCGGCTCTCGCGAATACCCTTGAGGGGCTCGAGGAAGAGATTGAAGAAGACATCAGTGTGCCTGTGAAGTTGCCGCTGGATCAGGCAGGCGCCGATGTACTGTTGGTCACCCCCTCGGCAGATTTCTTTGCTGAGCCTCATGTCGACGGATTGATTGGTTATGCCAAGGTATTCCACCAAGCCGGCATCAGTTGGACTTTAAGTTCTTATGCTTCTGAGGCGGCCAACTTCGGTATATTCATCGGCAATTACGAGAATATGCAGAAAGTTGCGCAGCGCATACGTCAGGCAGCCCTCGATTTGGGTGTCAAGCGTATCGTGATTGGTGAATGTGGCCATGCGTGGCGGGTTGCCTATAGTTTCTGGAACACGTTGATCGGCCCCTTTGACTTTCTGGACCCGGCCTACCCGGTTCCGCAGCACATATGCGAGTTCACTCATGACCTAAATCAGCGTGGCGGGTTGAAGTTCGACCGCGAGGCTAATGATGACAAAGTCGTGACCTTCCATGACTCCTGTAACGTTTCCCGCGGTTCGCGTCTGGGAGATACGCCGGGTGGACAATTCACGATACCGCGCGACCTGATACGCGCTGCCTGTACACACTTTGTGGACATGGCGCCTGACACGATTCACGAACATACATTCTGTTGCGGCGGCGGTGGTGGATTGCTAACCGACGATCTTATTGAGCTCCGGGTGAAAGGCGCCTTACCGCGGGCCCAGTCATTGCAACAAGTCATTGAGCAGTATGGAGTAACCCACATGGCGGCCATCTGTGCGATCTGTAAAAGCCAATTCAGTAAGGTGTTACCGCATTACGGAATGGGTATGGATATGATTATCAGTGTGCACCAGCTGGTTGGTGATGCGCTGGTGTTTGGTAGGGAACACTGACCTGCTGCGCACCGCGCAGGCAGAAATAGACAACCAAAAAGGGGAATCGGGCTATGGCAGCCTCAGAGGAACAAACGCAAAAACTCACTTTCCGTAAGTTTGCTGATGGAGAATATCAGTGGGACGACTTCAAGGATCAGATCTTCAACGAGGATAATTCAAACAAGTGTCCGACTTACGTGCATCGTACGCCACCTTGCCAAGGGAGTTGCCCGTCGGGGGAGGATATCCGCGGATGGCTACAGATCGTCCGAGGCATGGAAAAGCCACCCGAGGGGATGACTTGGCAAGAATATGCTTTTCGGCGTGCGACCGACGCCAACCCCTTTCCTGCGATGATGGGTCGCGTCTGCCCCGCACCGTGTGAAAGCGGATGCAACCGCAACAATGTCGACGACTTTGTCGGCATTAACTCGGTAGAGCAGTATATCGGCGATTCTGCTTTCGACGAGGGTTACCAGTTTGAAGTCCCGCCTCCCGTCGTGGGGAAGCGAGTGGCTATCATTGGTGGAGGTCCAGCGGGACTCGCGGGCGCATACCAGTTACGCCGCCTGGGTTACGCATCGACGGTCTTTGAATCCCAAGAGCATCTCGGTGGGATGTTCCGCTACGGGATTCCCGGGTACCGGACCCCACGTGACAGGCTGGACCGGGAGATCGATCGGATTATTGAACTGGGTGATATTGAGATCAGAACCGGCGTGCGGGTAGGCCGCGACATCTCAATCGAGCAACTCGAGGCAGACTATGATGCCTTGATCTGGGCAGTGGGCTGTCAGAGCGGACGTGGGCTTCCGGTCGACGGTTGGCAAGATACGCCGAACTGTGTTTCTGGCGTTGCGTTTCTCGATGCATTCAACAAGGAGGCCATGAAGGTCACCGCCGAAAAGGTTGTGTGTATCGGCGGTGGAGACACCTCTATCGACGTTGTCTCTGTAGCTCGACGCCTTGGCAAGATTGATCAGATCAACGCTCAGGATCGCCCTGAAGAAGTCATAGGCGGTTATACCGCGCACGACTCGGCCATGGTGGCTGCCCGCGAGGGCGCCCATGTGACCCTGACGGCTCTTTTTGAGCGATCAGATATGACGGCGACGGAAGAAGAGGTAGATGATGCACTGACTGAAGGCGTCACCGTGCTGAACGGGGTCATGCCGGTTGCCCTGATCCGCGATGAGAGTGGCCGGGCCACAGCACTCCGACTAGCAAAGTGTCAAATTGACGAAAAAGGGATTCCGAGGCCGGTTGCGGACACCGAATTTGAGGTAGAGGCAGACCTGATTGTCTCGGCGATCGGGCAGGCAGGTGATCTCAGTGGTATTGAGGAAATGGGCAACGATCGCCAGTTAATCGATGCGGACCGTTTTTTCCAAGTGCCTGATCGCCCTGGCCATTTCGTCGCTGGAGACATCGTGCGCCCGCATCTTTTGACGACTGCTATCGGCCAGGCCGCCATCGCGGCCCAAAGCGTAGATCAATATCTAAGAGGGAAAGATCCTGCTCGACGACCAAAAGTTGACGTAAATCATTTTGACCTGTTGGCGAAACTGAATGAGCAATCGCTCGCGCCCGACGACTATGACCATGCTGCAACTTGGGGTACTTCGGAAGCATCATTTGCAGTTCATAACTATGAGGACCGTTCACAGCACGAGATCATTCCTTCTGACGAGCTCTTTTTGGGACACTTCGAGGAAACGCCGCGTAATCTTCGTGATACGACGGTGCCTGATGAGAATGAGGTGCTCGGACATTTCGAAGAGCGTCACCATGGATTAGATGAGGGCGCAGCCCAAGCTGAAGCCGAGCGTTGCATGAGCTGTGGGATGTGCTTCGAGTGCGATAACTGTGTGATCTACTGTCCTCAAGATGCGGTCTTTAGGGTCAAGAAAGACCAGTCAACGACCGGGCGATATGTTGATACTGATTATTCCAAGTGTATTGGCTGCCATATTTGTGCAGACGTCTGTCCCACCGGCTATATTGATATGGGAATGGGAGGATAAACAGATCATTACGATGAGGCGGACTTCCGGGAAGCGACTTGCCCGAGGCCGGATCGTCGGCTTGTTAATGGGTGCCGTCACCTTGTGGATTCCGGCTGTAGTGTTCAGCGATGTTGCAAAGCCCGAGATTCCCTCAGCTCGTGGGGAGCAGTGCGTTGAGCCTGTTGAAATTATGCGTCGTGATCATTTTGATTTCATGAAACATGACCGTGACAAGACGGTGCATCAGGGTGTTCGCACCATCAAACACAGTCTTGCCGGGTGCATTGACTGCCATACCAACAAGGATGCTAGCGGCCAGTTTATCTCGATTAATGCCGAGGGCCAGTTCTGTCAGACCTGTCATACCTATGCGGCNGTAAAGATCGATTGTTTTACNTGCCATGCAGCGGTNCCCGCAACGCNAGTGAGCCAATNTCCCTGAGATNTACGATGCCAGAATCTGAATATTCAAAATCTGGNTCGTTGCGACGCCGCTTCTTTACTCAGGCTGGAGCGGGAGTTGCGCTACTGGCGCTNGCNCCCGGNGTACGTCTCGCGGAACTTGCGNTNGCGGCTTCAGACGAAGAACCGGTCACCGATNNGCATCGCTGGGGGTTGTGGGTCGACACCAGTCGGTGCGCAGATGGTTGTGACAGGTGCGTTTCCGCCTGTAACGAAGAACACGGCTTATCAGGCATGGATNGACCAGAGACGGATGCCCAGTGGATTCGNAAGGTNGATCTTCAAGATGAAGTTACCGGGCGGGANCTTTCGCTGCCGCTCATGTGTCAGCATTGTGAGGAACCACCCTGTGTGGATGTCTGCCCGACGGGAGCATCCTTCCGGCGCGAAGACGGCATTGTCCTGGTGGATAAACACATCTGCATTGGTTGCCGATACTGCATGATGGCCTGCCCTTTTCATGCGCGTTCCTTTATTCACGAAGAACTCAGTGGCCAGAAGACGCATTCTCCGAGAGGTAAGGGGGTGGTGGAAAGCTGTACACTGTGCGTTCATCGTGTTGATGAAGGTCGAACGCCTGCTTGTGTTGAGGCCTGTAGTGATGCTGGGCATGGTGCCCTGGTTTTCGGAGATCTCAACGATGAAAACGGAAGACTTGCCAAAATCCTCGTGGAGAAGGAGTCCGACGAACTGCGGTCCGACCTTAAGTTGAACACCGCGGTGCGCTACTCGGGGATCTGAGTCGAGCGATGAGCAGCNGCACGTTCCAGATACTTCGTCCAAGCAGCGCTTTNTGGCTAACTGCAGGGATTGCCGCGGCCTTGGCGCTTTTAGGTCTCGTCGGCGCCCATCACATGGAAAGTGCCGGGCATTGGGTGACCGGTATGAACAATCGTGTGGTGTGGGGCCTGCCCCATGTCTTTGCTGTATTTCTAATTGTCGCAGCCTCTGGAGCGCTAAATGTTGCGTCAGTCGCTTCGGTATTNAAGAAGACGCTTTACAAGCCATTATCACGGCTCTCAGGCCTGTTGGCGATGTCGCTGCTGGTCGGCGGGCTGTTGGTCCTGGTGTTGGATCTGGGACGCCCTGACCGGCTGATNATCGCGATGACCTACTACAATTTCAAATCGATCTTTGCGTGGAATATTTTTCTTTACACCGGGCTTTTAGTGGTCGTCGCGGTGTATCTCTGGATGATGTTTGAGCCACGTATGAACCGGTTCATTGGAGGTGTCGGTAAGACCGCTTTTATCTGGCGCTTGGTACTCACCACAGGTACGGGNTCAATTTTTGGGGTGTTGGTTGCCCGAGAAGCGTTTGGTAGCGTGGTTTTAATACCGATGTTNATCGCGATGTCGTTGTCTTTCGGAACCGCGGTGATGCTACTGGCGATCATTCTGATNTTTAGGCTAAGCCGCGTTTCCGTGAAAGATGAAGTGATAATGAGACTTCGGCCCTTGCTGGCCTATTTTGTCATTGCGGTNGCTTTCTTTGTTGCGGTTGATCACCTGACNCGTCTGTATGTGGTGGGTGATACCCGAGTAGAGAGATTTCTGCTGGTAGAGGGCGGAATTTACCCCGCGCTCTTTTGGGCGGGGCAGTGTCTTCTCGGGACAGTGATTCCGGTTATCATGCTGCTGACACCGCGCTTGGCAGGGAGACTGCCNACGGTNGTTGCATCTTTGCTGGTGTTGCTCGGTGCTTTTGCGCAGTTATATGTGCTGATCGTTGGTGGNCAGGCATTCCCGATGGATATCTTCCCGGGTTTTACAGAAACCAGTTCGTATTTCGATGGTGTTGTCGCTGGCTACCAGCCGTCTTTGCCTGAATTGGCTCTTGGGCTCGGCGGCATCGGGTTGGCATTGTTGATCACTTTATTGGCAACAAGGGTGCTGCCGTTCCTTCCCCAGGGCCCGGTAGACCAGCCGGGCGGATGATTCGATGCCCCTGCGCTTGATCGGGGCCTTGGTGAGCGAAGCCGAGATGCCGTCGTGAGTCAGGTCTTTATTTCTGCTGCCCACAAGTCTTCCGGCAAAACGCTGGTNAGTACGGGTCTGTGCGCTGCGTATCGCCGACGCGGTATGCGCGTGGCGGCGTTCAAGAAAGGGCCTGACTATATCGATCCTGCCTGGTTGACCAAAGCCAGCGGCAACTCGTGCTGGAACCTCGATTTCTTCACGATGAATCAAGAAGAAATCCTCACCTGTTTTAAGGCACAGCGTCAGGGNGCCGACGTCACTGTGGTGGAGGGAAACAAAGGCCTTTTTGACGGACTCGACGTGGAGGGCAGCGACAGCAATGCCGCGTTAGCCGTTACCCTGGGACTGCCGGTCCTGCTGGTGATTGACGTTACCGGCATCACCCGCGGTATTGCNCCACTGTTGGCNGGTTATACCGAGTTTGATCCTGAGGTGCGTATCGCAGGGGTGATTNTGAACCGGGTTGCAGGCCCTCGGCAGGAAAGTAAGCTGCGCGCCGCGATTGAACGCTATTCAGACCTTCCGGTGCTCGGTGCAATTGGCCGTGATCCGAGGCTCGTGATTGAAGAGCGTCATCTCGGACTCGTTCCAGGTAATGAAGACCCCGAAGCCTTTGCTCGCATTGAAAAGATCGCCGACGTGATCGAAGCGACTGTGGATCTCGACGCGGTGCTCGCACTAACGGGCCGACAGCAAGACTCTAAGCCAGTTGCAGTCTCCGCGTCTGCAACACGAGCTACTGAAAAAGGTCGCCCGGTTAGGATTGGNATCGCTCGTGACCGCGCTTTTGGCTTTTATTATCCTGATGATCTGGATGCGTTCGCGAATGCCGGTGCCGAGTTAGTACCCTTTAATACTCTGGAGGACGAGCGGTTGCCTCAGGTCGATGGTCTTTTTATCGGNGGCGGTTTTCCCGAATGCTTTCTTGAGGAGTTATCGGCAAATGTCAGTCTGCGCGAGGACATCCGGATGTTTATCGAAAACGGTGGNCCTGGCTACGCTGAGTGNGGTGGNCTGATGTACCTCAGTCGATCNATTGCCTGGCAGGGCNGTGATTTCCCCATGGTGGGTGTGATTGCGGNTGACACGAAGGTATCGAATCGGCCCGTGGGTCGGGGGTACATGCAGTTTCGNGCGATGCCCAATCACCCCTGGCCCCAGGTTCGAGCCACGTCGGGTCGGACTTATAACGTTCACGAATTTCACTATTCATCCCTCGAGATGATTGACTCGCCGCTCACGACGGTCTATTCGGTGGACCGCGGTCACGGCCTGGACGGTACCCGCGACGGTATCCGCGTGCATAATCTGTTGGCAACTTATGCGCATCAGCGTCACGTTGTGGCAAATCCCTGGGTGAATGCGTTTGTCGATTTCGNGCGGACGCTACAAGGCTGATGTGAAAACAGAGCGGCTACTGACCGCGCAAACGGTGACAGGATAGATATTATGCTGCTGAGAATTACTGAACAGGCTGCTGACCAGATCAGAGTGTCGATAGAGGTGGGCAGCATGCAGGGAATGGCGCTTCGGGTAGCGGCCCAGCGTTGCGAGGATGGGACCATTGACTATGCAATGGGTTTTGACGAAGCAGGGAACAATGACACGAGGTCGCAGCAGCACGGAATTGAGATTCTGATTGCGCCGACAAGTACGGAACTGTTGAGTGGGGCCATCCTTGATTTTGATATCCCAGAGGATGAGGAAGAACCGCAATTTATCTTCTTGAATCCGAACGATCCGAACTTCATTCCACCCGAAGCATCNCCNGANCCGCAAACGTAGTTTGTGAAGGCTCTGGGGTAATCTATACTTTGGTCCATACCGATGCATGAGCCGCGACAAAGGATTTTGGCCCCGTGTTTCGAANNCTGGTATCGCTCCCAGGTGNCCAGATACACATCAGGGCAGGTTTCTAGTCAGTCATGACAGCGCCGAAATCTCAGTCATCAGTAGCCCTCGCCCCTCGTCGCGTACGTTGGCGTTATTTGTTGCCGCAGCGCTTTTTTTGGTGGTCAGGACTGGTGCTCATGTTGACACTTTTGTGCGTTGTCTTGGCCGTGATGCTGAGTCGTCCCAACGCAGACCAGGGGCTTTTGCAAGGATTGCTGGTGGTCGCGACAGCCATGTTGTTGCTCGGCCTTGCCGCTCTGCTGTTAGGCGTACAGCGGTGGCTGTTAGGACCACTGCTGGCGCTGCGCGACTGGGCCTCAAGTATTCGTCAGGGCAATTTCTCCGCACGGTTGCCAAAAACAGATGCNGGTGCGATCAGTGAACTCGCCGACGANATTAACCGTTTGGCCGAATGGCTAGAATCGCTGGCNCAGGAGCGTGAGCGCGANGTGCAGACCCAGCAGCAGAGACTCGAGGAGCGTACGCAACTGGCTAACGAATTACATGACTCGCTGGCACAGACACTCGCCAGTCTTAANTTTCAGATCCGCGTTTTGGACGACACANTNCGACAGGACAGCGAGTCGGCAGTCTGGCAGGAGATGGAACGCATCGANAGTAGCNTTGATGAGGCCAACGTCGAACTGCGCGAACTGATTGNGCATTTCAGGGCGCCCCTTAGCCGCCATGGACTGATTCCGGGTATCCGTCGACTGTTGTCACGACTGCGCCANGAAACAGGGACTGAAACCGTGCTGCAAAATCAGGCGGANGATGCTGAACTGTCTTCAGAAGAAGAGGCACAAGTTTTGCGCATTGCCCAGGAAGCATTGGCGAATGTGCGCAAACACAGCCNAGCGAATATGGTGCGGGTGCTGTTGAGTTGTGACAGTATTCATCGTTTGCGTCTCATTATCGAGGATGACGGTGTCGGGATGGTNATGCATCTGGATCAGCGGGAAACCGAAGGGCATTTCGGACTGGCGATTATGCACGAGCGTGCCGGTAGCATAGGCGCCGAACTCATGATCGAAAGTGAGCCCGGTGATGGGACCCGTATCGTGATGAAACTGGATCCTGTTCANCCACCGNCCGCTGGGGTTACGACGGGAGACTCCTCACGATGAAAGTATTGATTGTGGATGATCATGCCCTTTTNCGGGTAGGACTTCAGGGGCTGCTTGAGCGCCGCGGATTGCAGGTGGTGGGCGCAGCNGCNGAGGGGGAAGAGGGCCTTCGTCTGGCGCNNACGCTGAACCCCGATGTCGTGCTGCTGGATCTGCGTATGCCTGACCTGGGTGGACTGTCAGTTCTGCGTCACATAGTGGAGCATGAGTTGGATATCCCGGTGGTCATGCTCACGACCAGTGCGGATGAAAGTGATTTGTCAGAGTCCCTGCGCAATGGCGCACGGGGCTATCTGCTGAAAGATATGGAGCCCGATGAATTGGTTCTCGCGCTTCAGGAGATTATCGCCGGGAAAATCGTTGTGGCGCCTGCCTTGACTAGCGTATTGGCCGATCTCGTGCGACATGGGGAGCGTCGTGANCGAAAAGANGATATGGCGCCTTTCAGTAGCCTGACGCCTCGCGAGTACGAAATTCTCTGTCATCTTTCCGAAGGACAAAGCAATAAGGTGATTGCACGCCACCTCGATATCTCCGACGGGACAGTCAAACTGCACGTCAAGGCTATTTTGCGCAAGTTGGGTGTGCATTCCCGGGTTGAAGCGGCCGTGATGGCGGTTGAAAAAGGTGTTTGCAATCGTTCTGGCCGGGAATGANCGGCTACAGGTTTAGATCTTAAAGATAGTTCTTGCGCTCCTCGCGNCGGCGTCCTGCCCGCTGAGTCACTACTCCCCGGATCACCCCGGGACCTGCAATCCGGATTCGGGGGTAACCCGTCTTTAGAGCATTGAGGGACCATTGCCCCTCCTCAACGANTAGTTGGCGCAGAATCACNCCGTCGCCGTGTTCGGCAACGACGAACGCACCGTGTGTCACGGTGGCGCCCGGATCGACGATCACCACAGATCCNTCGCAAAACTCGGGAGCCATGCTGTCCCCTAGTACTTGAAGNGCAAAGGGCTCTGCCGCCGCGCAGCCGCTCATGCGCACTCCTCTGCATTAAGCTGGTCGACCAACCCATGCAGAGTGCTGCCGTCGGTACATGCCAGAATCCGCTCTGCCCATCCGGGAAGNTCTGCGAGACGGCTGTGACGAACCTGTTGGCGTATCTCCAGCAATTGTGAGGGTTCCATGCTGAAGTGGCGCAGACCTAGCCCCAGCAGCAGCCGCGTGAAAACCGGATCTCCCGCCATTTCCCCGCACATCGAGACGGGGATGTCCGCCTCGTTGCCCGCCTGTATGATGGTGNGCACCAGTCGCAGTACCGACGGGTGTAGGGGGTCATACAGATAGTTGACGCTGTCGTCCACCCGGTCGATAGCAAGGGTGTACTGGATCAGGTCATTAGTCCCGATAGAAAAGAAGTCGAGTTTCTGCGCAAAAAGATCGGCAGCGATTGCCGCAGCTGGGACCTCAATCATTCCGCCGATGGGCANGTTNGGATTGAAAGCGATACCCTCNCGCTCGAGTTCGGCACACACTTCACGGACCAGCGAAAGGCTTTGCTCCAGTTCCTGAAGGCTGGACAGCATGGGGATCATCATCTGGGCGTCGCCATGAACGGCCGCNCGCAGGATNGCCCGAAGTTGTGGTTTAAANAGGGAGGGCTCACTCAGGCAGAGCCGGATGGCTCGCAGCCCCAGCGCCGGGGTGATAGCCGCTTTGGGTTCATCGCGACCGCCATCCACCTGCTTGTCTGCACCAAGATCCAGAGTGCGGATGGTCACNGGCCCGCGCACTGATTTCACAACTTGGCAATAGGCTTGGTACTGTTCTT
This sequence comes from Proteobacteria bacterium TMED61, assembly GCA_002171735.1. Lineage (GTDB taxonomy): Bacteria > Pseudomonadota > Gammaproteobacteria > Arenicellales > UBA868 > UBA868. The sequence continues at coordinate 30,009 of NHDO01000029.1, forward strand.
CCTCTTCGGGCGGCTGGGCTCGGTTCATGAACAGAAATTCAGTTCGGTAGAGTCCGATCCCTGCTGCGCCACTGCCGTGTAGTGCATCAAGATCTTCGGGCAGTTCGATGTTGGCGAGCAGAGTGATCTCTTCATCATCGAGAGTGACCGCTTTTTCTTTGCCGAGCTTGGCGAGGGTCCGCCTTTGTTTGCGCTGTTGCTCTTGCAGGGCCTGGAACTGGTCCAGCAGCCCTTCGTCNGGCGCAACGAGTACCGTGCCGGTGGAAGCATCCACAATCAANTGGTCCCCGTCGCAGATGGTGTCAATGACCCCGTGTAGGCCAACNATAGCGGGAAGACCCAGGCTGCGNGCCANAATGGCAGTGTGGGAAATCGGTCCACCAAGGCTTGTCACGAAGGCAGTCATATGGCGGTGACGCAGCATGACCGTATCNGCGGGGCTGAGATCCCGAGCGACAATGATGCGGTNGGTGAGGGTGTGACCCAGAGTCGAAATNTCAGAACGACGTTCTTTGTCTTCGGTCAGCACATCCATAATCCGTCCGACGACCTGAGCAACATCGTCCTTTTTCGTCCGCAGGTAAGGATCAGAGATATTGTCAAAAAAGGCCACCAGAGTGTCGGCATGATTCTTCAATGCCCATTCGGCGTTAATCTTTTCATTCTGGATGGACTTGCCCGGATGGGATGAAATGAGCGGATCATCAAGCATTAAAAGGTGGACATCGATAAATGCCCCGGTCTCGGGGGGTGCTGTCGGGGGCAGGTTTGACTGCAGATGTTTCAGTTCGCGCCGCACCGTCGCGATGGCTTCGTTGAACCGGGAAACTTCTTGATCAANCCTATCGGCGTCGATCTGAAATTGTGGTACCTCGTTCTGCGACTTATCGAGAACCAGTGCGTACCCGATNGCAATGCCNCGTCCAATGCCGGTNCCACTCAGCGCGAGCATTATTCTTCTTCTCCAAATCGCTCGTTGATNAGCTGCATAATCTCTGCCGTTGCCGCCTGAGCATCAGCNCCTTCTGCTTTGAGGGTCAGTTGCGAACCCTGTGGTGCNGCCAGCATCATGAGACTCATAATGCTTTTGGCGTCTGCAGACTCTTCACCCTGGAGCAGTTCGACACGACTCTCGTAGTGAGCCGCCGCCTTGACCAGTTTGGCGCAGGCGCGGGCATGCAGCCCGAGACGGTTGATAATCGTGATGTCCTTCTCGACCTTCATTGATCAGGACTCTCTGNCCTGGTGTAGGTCGCGGTGGCGTATCTGTACAGGGTCGGCGGTCTCGCGAAATTCCCGGGCCAGTCGTTCTACCATGTAGACCGATCGATGCTGACCACCCGTGCAGCCGAGCGCTACCGTGAGATAACTGCGGTCGACGACGTCAAAGTGTTTTATCCAGAAGCTGATAAAAGATTTCAGTTGGTCGGCCATCTGATGAACCAGAGTGGCGCGCTCAAGAAAGTCAATAACGGACCTGTCAAGGCCAGAAAAATCCCGAAGGTCCTTTTCCCAATACGGATTGGGCAGGCAGCGAAGATCGAACACTGTGTCCGCATCGGTGGGCGCACCGCGCTTGAAGCCGAAAGACTGAAACAGCAATATCGGTCCAGATTGNGGTGTNCCNTGTGCAAAACTGCGGATAGCTACCCTGAGTTCATAGGGCGTCATGATGCTGGTATCNATCGTTCGTTCGGCCGCATCCGCAAGCGGTGTCAGTAGCTCACGCTCCTGCAGGATACCTTCCCGNAATGGAGTATCTTCGTCGGTTAAAGGATGTCTTCTGCGCGTTTCGCTGTACCNTTGCAGGAGTCGTTCCGTGTCGGCTTCGAGGAATACGATCCGNGCCGTTACACCGGCTGTGTGCAGTTCCTCNATACCNNTCACAAGTGTCTTGAGAAATTCCCGGCTGCGCGAGTCAATACTGACCGCGACATTGTCGATGCCTGCNGACGATCCTTGCTGCAGTTGGACTACCAGCTGCGGCAACATGCCAAATGGNAGGTTGTCGATGCAGAAGTGNCCGAGGTCCTCAAGNGCGTGCAGGGCAATACTTTTTCCTGATCCCGACAGTCCGCTGACGATAATCAGATTCATGTTTCGTTTTTGAGTGGGTCAGGTGTTTAGAGCGATTTTGGATTTGGTATACGGGTGGTTTGGATAGCACACNCGGGTCGGCCCGCTTGGTTAGANCAATAGATTGAACAAAGTGTCNGCGTCACTTGCTTCACTGACGGCCCGTCGAAAACCGCTGTCAGAAAATGCGCCCGCAAGATCACTCAGGATACGAAGGTGTTGGTCAGTCGCTTCGGCCGGGACCAGCAGGCCGACAACCAGGGTGATAGGCTGATCATCAATGGCGTCAAAATTCAGTGGCTGATGCAGTTTCATGGCGGCAGCGATCGGTTCCTGAATCCCGTTCAGTCGTCCGTGAGGCAGTGCGATGCCATGGCCGATTCCGGTACTGCCGAGGCGCTCGCGTTCGTTCATAGTAGAAAATACGGTGTGCTGGTCCATCCCGGGCAGTTGGCGGGAAAGCAGTTCCGCCAGTTCTTCCAGCATTCGTTTCTTGCTAGAGACTTTGACGTTGGCCGCGACCCGTTCCCGGCTCAACAGGCCCTGCAGGGGTCCTGTGCCTTTGACTTCATCTGAGTACGCGGCTTGTGTCATGACTAGATTACGCTTCGTCGCTGGGCCACTGGCGGAATATTCATTTGCTCACGGTACTTGGCAACGGTGCGCCGGGCGATTGAAATCCCTTCTCTTTCCAGTTGAGCCGCCAGTTGGCTGTCGCTGATCGGNGTCAGCGAGGNCTCNGATTCTATCATCTTGCGGATNCTGGCCTGTGCCGCGCGTGCCGAGATCTGGGGCCCGGAGGACGTTTCAAGGCCNGTCGAGAAGAAGTACTTCATGGGGAAAAGCCCGTGCGGCGTGAGTAAGTACTTTTGATCTACGGCCCGCGAGACCGTGGACTCATGGATGCCGAGCACTTGCGCGACGTCGCGCAGCGTCAGTGGCACCATCTCCCCGTCACCCTTATCCATAAAGCCGTTCTGTACCAAGACGATCTGGGNGGCAACACTCAGGATGGTCTGATCTCTTTGTTGGAGGCTGCGGATAAACCACTGNGCTTCACGNAGGTGGTCTTTAAGATATCGCTGGNTGGTCTGATCGTTGCCGTCGAGATACTGTTGGTAGTCATTGCTGATCCGAATNTTCTGTGCGCTCTNGTGGGNAAGCNTTACGATCCAGGTATCGTCACGTCGGNNCACAACCGCGTCGGGAGTCACCGTAGGCGTCGGCGGTGCAACCAGTCGCTCACCGGGTTTCGGGTCCAGAGACTGAATTAACCCAAGTACCTCGGCCAGTATCGAGTGATCAATTTCCAGCACGTCTGCGAGCGCCTCGTAGCGGCGCCTGCTGAGCAAGNAGAAATGCTNCTGGACAATTTCGCATGCCAGTCGAAGGCTCGAGGTTTGCGAGGACTGCGCCTTGAGTTGCAGGCTAAGACACTCGGCCAGGTCTCGGGCGCCGATCCCTGGTTCAGAAAGACTCTGCACCAGGTGGAGCATTGAATCGATCTCGTCGTCGTCAGCATTCACCTGCGGGTTCAGGATCTGTCTGACATCGTCATAGGTGGCCGTGAGGTAACCTTTCTTATCAAGACAGCCGATGAGTGTTTGGGCAATCAATTGATCTTTGTCACTGAGTCTGTGCAGCGCGAGTCCTTCTAGCAGCAGTCCGGCGAGACTGTTCTGCTGACTTTGCCACTGTAAGTCATGATCTTGGCGTGTTTTGCCGAGGTCATCAGGGTGCGATGACGAAAAGCCAGTATGTTCCCAGTGACGGTCCGCAAAGGGCGCATCACGCCAGTCATCATCGATGGCATACGTTTGTTCGGCCTGGGAGGATTCGGTTAACGGATCCAGAATACGCTCGGCATCAGTTTCTGATTCACCTTCGGGCAGTGCACCTAACTCCACTTCCTCGAGCAGTGGATTGGATTCGAGAATGGAGCGGATCTCTTGGGCAACTTCCTCACAAGAGAGCTGCAGCAAGCGAATCGAGTGCTGAAGCTGGGTGCTGAGCTGCAGGCGTTGGCCCTGCCGGATATGAAGCGCCTGTTTCACCTAGGACACCGTGTGACTGACTAAAGGCGAAAACCTGTTCCGAGGTAGACGGACCTGACCTCTTCATGAGCAAGAATATGTTCTGCACTTCCCTCGGTCAGCACCCGACCCTGGGTCAGGATGTATGCGCGGTCGCAGATACCGAGCGTTTCACGGACATTGTGATCGGTAATCAGTACACCAATTTGCATGGCACGAAGATCACGGATCAGTTTTTGAATGTCGATGATTGAGATGGGATCAATTCCGGCAAAGGGCTCATCGAGTAGCATGAACGACGGCTGAAGNGCGATCGCCCGGGCGATNTCAACGCGCCGGCGCTCTCCTCCNGAGAGGCTGTAGCCATANTCGGATGCCTTGTGGGTAATGCCAAACTTCTCGAGCATTTCATCGACCCGNTGATGCCGGGTGTNCCGGTCGAGTCCCGGAACGGCTTCGAGGACTGCAAGCAGATTATCCCGCACCGTNAGACGGCGAAAGATGGAAGGCTCCTGGGGTAGATATCCGATGCCTTTGCGCGCACGCTGGTGCATGGGAAGCCCGCTGATATCCTCACCGTCGAGCAGAATAGTNCCCCCATCNCTGCGGATGAGGCCGCAGATCATATAGAAGCAAGTGGTTTTCCCAGCGCCGTTTGGGCCGAGCAGACCGACGACTTCGCCGCCGCTGACTGTGATATCAACATTGTCAACGACTGTGGTTTTGCCAAACTGCTTGACCAGGCCTTGAGTGGTGAGTGTGCTCATGAATCCGTATCCCGCGGCAATCGCGTTGGGAGGGGTTACCTAACCTTCCGCTACCGTTTTAATCGCTGCGCGCCAGTCTTTTTCCCAGCGGTCTGGATCGTCTGCAGGCTGGAGGCGGGTCGAGGGAATCCATATCTTGAGGTCAGCAGGCGCTTCTATTTGNTTCCAGTCGTTCTTGACCCTAAGGACCCGCACACGTTGGCCCTTGTTGACCTCACCGAGGACGATAGACCCGGAGTCTGTGGAGGGGGTCGATCGCAGTCTGACGCTGGAGCCTGTTATGGTTGCGATGCCGGTGTTNGCGGAGACAAATTTTCCGTAAATCCAGACCTGTACNCCCCGCGGCGCATTAATNTCAGCCCAGCCTTCCTGAACACGCAGCACCCGGATCGGTGACTTNCCTTTTAGGGTTCCGAGCGACGCCGCCGTCACGCTTTGNGCAGCGAAAACGGGTGCGCCGGTCTCCCCTACATAGGCCCNGTTGGATCTTGACGATTCTGGATTGGTCCCGACAGCAGGATTACTGGTTTTGGAATCAGTACTGCCTATCTCATCGGGTTGGAGCACCATCCGCGGCCGTTCCCCGTCTTTTTTAGGGAGGGTGGTATCGGCATCTTCGCCCTCCCTCGTTGAGCGGGTCTCGCCGCGCACGACCATCCGGTCGCGGGCCATGTCGTAGACGATACGTTCGCCTTCGATGGCATCGCGGTCCTGTCGAAGTCGGGCATTACCGATAAAGGTAACGATGTTGTTGATTTCGTCGAGTTCAATCCGCCGGCCGGTGCCAACTATGTCATGGTCCTTTCCGTCTGGCCGCTGGCGGAAGACGGCAGGGTTGCCGGTAGCGATACCATGATCCAGTTGCTCACCCTTATAGATGAGTTCGATCTGGTCCGCGATGATCCGTATGGTGCCCTGACGGACAGAGACATTGCCCCGGTAAATGCGGGTACCACTGGAAAAGTCCATCTCCACTTCGTCAGCTTCAACCAGCACGCTCTGGTTGCGGTCTGCCTCAAGCGCAATTGCACTTTGGAGAAAAACAAAGAGAAGGGAAAAGACGGCGAGCGAAATCTTCATGATCAACCGATTTTAGCAAACCGGGCCTGCTGCCCGATGCTAACTACCCCGATCAAGCCGGACGGTCAGGCGCTTGGTGCGGGTGACGCTGCCTGCGTCCTCGCCACTTCGAAACTGGGTAACTTCGACGTTTCCGGTCAGTAAAACTTCAGAGCCGTCACCGGCCATCCACCCTGATTCGCTGGTTGCCTGTCGTGCCGGTTTGCCTTTTTCGTATTGAACGAGATGGGGTTTATCGAGCAAGGCGGTATTGTCGATGGGAAAGTGAGCCAGACGCTCAGCTTTAAGAACATAGATGACACCCGCTTCGTCCCGCCCGGTGGCCGTAAAGTTCTGGATATAGTAGTCCGCCTCATTGGTCAATGGAGCCGCGATTTTATTCTCAGCCGGTTCCAGCAGGTTTACCTGCATCCATATGCCAAGCCCTGCCATTGCACCCAGCACACCCAGCAGAACCAGCCTTTCAATATGTGCCCGCATGGGGATCAGAAGACGCCGGCGCGAATGAGGTCCAAGGCATTCAGTGCGCCAGCAGGACGGCCAGCGGAGTCAACGGCAAATAATCCGTTGATGGAGTGCCGCTGCATCATCTCCACCGCCTCAGCAGCAAGCGCCTCGGGTGCAATGGTATGCGGGGAGCGCACCATGATGGTATCGATTTGGCAATCGTGAACATCTGTTTCCTGATTGAGGGTGCGTCTGAGGTCGCCATCGGTATAAATACCCGCAAGCAGTCCCTGGTCGTCGACGATCCCAACCATACCGAGGTTCTTGGCTGACATCTCGGCNANGGCGCTCATAAGCGACGCGCCTACCTGAACGAGTGGCAAAGCCTCGCCCGTGTGCATTAAGTCTTCAACGTGCACCAGTAGACGCCGACCCAACGCCCCCCCAGGATGGGAGCGGGCGAAGTCCTCAGCGCCAAAGTTGCGCGCTTTTAGCACAGCGATTGCGAGCGCATCACCCATCGCAAGTGTTGCAGTGGTGCTTGCCGTGGGTGCAAGATTATGAGGACAGGCCTCGCGCTCAACGTGGATATCAAGGCAGATCTTTGCGGCTACCGCGATCGAGGAACCCGGGTCACCGGTAAGNGCGAGCAGGGTATTACCCATCCGCTTGATGATTGGCAGTATCGTGAGAATCTCAGGTGTTTCCCCGGAATTGGAAATCGCCAGTACCAGGTCCCCCGGGGTGATCATGCCGAGGTCTCCATGACTTGCCTCACCAGGATGTACAAAAAAGGCGGGGGTGCCGGTGCTGGCGAGGGTCGCCGCAATCTTGCCGCCAATATGCCCCGATTTGCCCATCCCNGTCACGATCACACGGCCTGAGCACGCCAGCAATGCCTCACAAGCCTTCGGAAACTCTTCGTCAAGGCGAGCACCCAGCGACGCGAGCGCCTCGCCTTCACAGGCGATTACTGCACGGGCGTCAGCTAAAAAGGAAGTTTCACTCATGACGATGAATCGTGGATCGTGAGAAGCACGTACGGTCAAANCTCGGATTCAGGTTATTCTAAAGGAAAGACTTAGGCGAATTGATTCTGGTTTTGAGGAATGCAATATCCATTGAGAATTGGCACGCGNGGCTGGTGCTATCAGGCATGGGAAGGCNCCTTTTATGACGNTGNCCTTCCTCCCGAGTGGCAATTGTCCTGGTACGCCAACCACCTGCGCAGTGTGCTGATACCGGCCGATGGCTTGCACCAGATGAGTCCCGATCGGGTGAGGTGTTGGGTTGAGGATACCGATCCAGAATTTCGGTTTATCGCTACGATCGATCCGGTCCANTTTCCCCCGGATTGCCGTGAAGCGATGTTGNCCGATCTTAAGGCGCTGGTGGCAGCATTTGGCGNGCAACTTGATGCCTTGGTGATTGATGTAGGNAACACGCTGTCAGCCAGCCAGNGTTTCCTGGANAAGTTAAGGTCAACCTTTCCTGNCCTACCGGTTTGTTTAGAGGGCCTGCCAGCACGCGAGTTGCCCGACGGCTTTGGCGGATGTTTCAACGGGGAAGAAGACTTTCTGTCTGCTAATAGCCCTTACACTATCGTCCACCAGTCTGAAGGAGACTTAGTCACAGTGCGCAGGATTATCGAAACGATGCAGCGGTCGAGCATCGAAGCCGGGGCATTAATTTTTTCTGACCCGGGCCGTGCTTTTGATCACGCTGGCGGAGCGCGCACGGTCGCTGATTTGCTGGAAGCCTGATGGATTCTTTAGCGCGTCACTACAACACGTGGGTTCTGCTACGACCCTGGCCCCTGCTTATCGGCTTACTGGCGGTGCTGGTTTTTTTCGGTTGGCAGGCCCGCGATTTCAGGTTGGATGCCTCAGCGGATTCCCTGCTGCTCGAAAATGATCGCGACCTGAAAGTTTTTCGAGACCTGTCGGATCGCTATGAGTCCAAGAGTTTTCTGGTGGTGGCGCTGGTGCCAGATCAAGAACTTTTTGTTCCGGACACCCTTGAGCGTGTAGACCGCCTCGCCAAGGATTTGGAGAAAGTCCCCGGTATTGCCTCGGTAGTCTCGTTGCTGGATGTGCCACTACTTGCGCAGGGCGAGGGGTCTCTCACAGAACTGGCGGGCAGCTACAGGACCTTGCGCGACGTAGAAGTTGATCGAGAGAAGGCTCGCCAGGAGTTGACGACAAGTCCAGTATTTGCCGAGTTGATCGTGAGTGCCGACGGCAGAACAACCGCGTTGCAGCTTAATCTTGATGGCACTCCACAGTTTGATGCCTTGCAGACCGAGCGGCGTGTGCTGACGCGGCAGGCCCGTACAGGTAATGCCAGCGAAGCAGAAAAAACCCGCCTCAATCAGGTGGAGTCGCAATACCCGCTGCAAAAACGCCAGGTCGATCAACGGCG
>NHDO01000030.1 GCA_002171735.1 Proteobacteria bacterium TMED61
TATGGTGCTGGAGAGCAGAGGCGGGACTTTATCCATGTAGACGACGCGGTACGCGCAAACCTTTTTTTCCTTCAGAATGCCGATAAAAGTGGCGTCTTCAACGTGGGGACGGGAAGGGCTCGGAGTTTTAACGATGTCGCTCTTGCGGTAATAAACGCGTGCCGGCAAGTCGATGGGGATGCGCCGCTGACACTTAAAGAGGCGCAGCAAGATGGACGGTTGGGCTATTTTTCCATGCCGGATGCTCTTCAGGGGAAGTATCAAAGTTTCACTGAAGCAGGTACTGAGAAATTGGTGTTGGCGGGTTGCTCCGGCCCATGGAAGGACGTTGAAGAAGGCGTCGGAGATTACGCTGCCGACTTGTATGCAACGCTAAGGCGGGGCGGTGGACAGGCGTCCGCTCGTTCCGAATAACGCGAACTTTTATTAGATGAAAGGCCACTCGAATTCTTCAAGCGATTCAAGCGCGCTACCTGATCCTAAGAATTGCTCTGTTATGGTGACGGGGGGTTCCGGGTTCATCGGTTCGGCCGTGATTCGAAGCCTGGTGGCTGAGCAATACGCCCAGATCGTAAATATCGATATCCTGACCTACGCGGGAAACGAGGCGACCCTATTGAACGAAGCATGTTATCCGGGATACAAACACGAGAAAGCCGATATCCGGGACGCACAGGCCATGCGGAGGCTGATAAAAAAGTACCAACCTGATGCGATTATGCATCTTGCTGCGGAATCCCACGTCGACCGTTCGATTGATGGACCCGGCGAATTCATCAGCACCAACATCCAGGGCACTTACAATCTGCTTGAGGCGGTTCGGACTGAAGATGACAGGCGGCTGGCACTAACTGATCAGAGTTGGCGCAGGGTTCGATTCCATCATATTTCTACCGACGAGGTTTACGGTACTTTGGGGGCGAGCGGTTACTTTCATGAGGAGTCTCCTTATCAGCCCAATTCGCCGTATTCAGCCAGCAAGGCGGCATCGGATCATCTGGTTAGGGCGTGGGCGGAAACCTTTGGAACCGATACCGTTGTATCCAATTGCTCCAACAACTATGGCCCCTATCAGTATCCGGAGAAGCTTATACCGGTAGTGATTCACCGGGCATTAGCGGAAGATGTAATACCCGTTTACGGTAAAGGTGACAATATCCGGGATTGGCTCTTTGTTGATGACCACGCAACGGCCTTGATCGAGGTGATGGGCCGTGGAGAGAGTGGGCGAACCTACAACATTGGGGGAGATTCGGAGCGAACCAATTTAGAGGTCGTTGAAACCATATGTCGGGTGCTCGATGATATTGCGCCGCGTGGAAACGGGACGTACTCAGACCTGATTACATTCGTCCAGGACCGGCCGGGGCATGACTTTCGGTATGCGATCGATGCGGATAGGATAAAAACAGAGCTCGGTTGGCGCCCCCAGGAAAGGTTTGAGACAGGAATTCGCCGCACTATTGAGTGGTATCTGGCGAATCAGGACTGGGTAAATGTTGTCGGAGGTGCGCACTCAGCGAAGAAACGACAGGGACTTGGGGGTTCGGAATGAGGGGGTTGATATTGGCGGGAGGCGCAGGAACGCGACTTGCTCCGGTAACGCAAGTTGTCTCAAAACAACTGCTACCGGTTTATGATAAACCAATGATTTACTACCCGTTGAGTGTACTGATGCTGGCGGGAATTCGAGATATCATGCTCATCTCAACGCCTCAGGATACCCCTCGGTTCCAGGAACTTTTGGGCAACGGGGAACAATGGGGTCTTAATCTTGCCTATGCAGTTCAGCCGTCTCCAGACGGACTNGCCCAGGCGTTGATTATCGGCTCGGAGTTTGTCGGCAACGGCCCNTGNGCNTTAATCCTNGGGGACAACATCTTTNACGGCCATCAGCTCTCCAGNGCCGTTCAGCGNGCCTGCGGATTGAAAAANGGTGCNACGGTGTTTGCCTACCCGGTTAAGGATCCTGAGCGCTACGGGGTGGTCAGCTTCGACGATGATGGTAAAGCGCAAACACTCGAGGAAAAGCCTTCACACCCGCGTTCACGGTTTGCCGTTACCGGCCTTTATTTTTATGACCAGCATGCTGCCGAGTATGCCCGCTCCCTTGAGCCATCAAGCAGAGGGGAGTTGGAGATTACTGATCTCAATCGTATCTACCTCGAGCAGGACGCTCTTAATGTGGAGCTCTTGGGCAGGGGTACTGCATGGCTTGATACAGGGACGCATGAGTCATTATTGCAGGCGTCTGTCTTTATCGAGACTCTTGAGGCCCGCCAGGGGATGAAAATCTGTTGTCCAGAAGAGATTGCATTCCGAATGGGCTATATCGGAATNGAGGCGCTCGCAGCCCTTGCATCCGAACTGGGNAAAAGCACGTATGGTAACTACCTTCGCGAGCTGGTTGCGGAACATCAGTTTGACGCTCCATAACACGTTAACAAAAAACGTTTGCCGAGAAAGACCTTGCGCTCAACCAACTCGCGCCATCGCGCAGACCCTCTTTACATTGTTGGAAGCTTCATTGAGCATCGCTTTGTTATCGGACAACTCGCGAAAAGGGCCATTCTCGGNCGCTATCGGGGAACCGTCCTAGGATTGCTTTGGTCCCTGGTGACACCTTTATTACTGCTCGGTGTCTATACATTTGTCTTTGGGACTATCCTTGAGATCCGATGGGTCACACAGAGTGGGGGCAACGCAGAATTCGCGGCAATTCTATTTTCNGGGATGCTCNTTCATGGCATTCTNGCAGAGTGCCTGACCCAAGCCTCCACTTTAATTGTGACTAACCCCCAGTATGTGAAAAAGGTGGTGTTTCCTCTTGAGGCNTTGCCCTGGGTGACNGTGATCAGTGCNTTTTTTCAAGGCGTNATTAGTACAGGTATCCTGCTCGTCTATCTCCTGATTTCACAGGGAAGTATTCCCTGGACGGCNGTACTTTTCCCAATTCCGTTATTTGTCCTCTCGTTCGTTTGCATTGCTGTCGGATGGCTGATCGCGGCAACCGCGGTATACCTGAAAGATATTGCACAAATGATGGGTTTGCTAAGTACCGTCCTTTTCTTTATGGCNCCTATTCTTTATCCCAAATCCGTGTTGCCCGTCGAGTTTCAACACTTGCTGTATTTGAACCCATTGACCTACATTATCGAAGAGTTCCGCGCGGTGGTGTTATGGGGGGAGTTGCCAGATTGGANCGGATTGGGNCTCTANTTGNTTGGGGCGATCCTNATAGCCTGGTTGTCCCTGGCTTGGTTTCAAAAAACCCGAAAAGGGTTTGCCGATGTCCTCTGAAGCCGTAGTCTCGGTCGAGGGNCTCGGNAAAGACTACCGGATTTATGGTCGACCGATTGATCGAATCCGAGAAATGTATTCGATCCGCGGCCGGACCTATCATTCTGTTTTTACCGCACTCGATAACGTCACCTTCGATATCAGGGCTGGCGAGACAGTGGGAATTATTGGCCCCAATGGTTCCGGAAAGTCNACGCTTTTGGAAATNATTTGNGGAACNTTGAATCCATCCAGGGGCGATGTCGCGGTCGAAGGAAGATTAGCAGCGCTTCTGGAATTAGGTGCTGGATTTAATCCCGCGTTTTCCGGCCGGGAAAATGTTTACCTCAATGCAGCACTTCTTGGGATTTCTCGAGAAGAAATTGATGAGCGTTTTGATGAAATCGTTGATTTTGCTGGGATTGGGGAATTCATCGAGCATCCCGTCAGCACTTATTCAAGCGGGATGTATGTCCGCCTGGCCTTTGCCACCGCGGTAAATTCGGAACCAGAAATTCTTATTGTTGATGAGGCTCTCGCGGTTGGTGACATCCGATTCCAGCGCAAATGCTTTCGTCGGTTCCAAGAGATGCAAAAGGCGGGGAAAACGATTCTTTTTGTCACACATTCGGTCGATCTGGTTCAGGCACATTGCTCTCGCGGTATTTATCTTAAGTCGGGACAAGTGCGGGCCATTGGAAAGCCCAAGGAAGTGATCCAGGAGTATCTTGAGGATCTTTTTGGCGCGGTTGGCGTTGAGGCTTCAGAGAACACAAGTGAAGACTCGACACCGGCGATGAATGTGCCTGCTGATGAAGCNGTTTCGTCTCGACATCAACCTGTCGTTGGATCTAGGGCACTGGATAACGGGTCAAAAAAAACTCCAGGGGCATCCTCAAGGAAGATCAGNCAGAAAGCGCCGGAAGATCTTTGTGCCGCACGGGAGTTTTATAACCCGAATGAGTATCGCTGGGGTGACCAAAGGGCAGTAATTTACGACTATAGGTTAAGCGGGACGGAGGGCTCCATCCGAGGTGGATTTGACAGGGGCCAGGAAGTGAGTCTCGAGGTGGCCATATTTTTTTCGGAAGTGCTTGAGGACCTCATTTATGGCTTTACCATTAAAACAGTAGACGGGCGTACGGTGTTTGGGGCGAACACCCGAGAAAGGGGGGTAGAGTTACCAAACGCAATTGCCGGGCAACGTTTCAAATTGCACTTTGAGTTTGTCTGCGCGCTTATTCCTGGAGAATATTTTATTTCGGTNGGGATTGCTCAGGATGACCAAACCCGGGACAACGTTGCCATAGACAGAAGGTACGACCTCATCCATATGCCAGTTAGCGGGGCTTTAGGCGACTTCGGTGTTGCAGACGTGGGTCTTTCGATCACCTGTATTCGAAATGACTGAGATTGCAAAACGTGACCATAGACATCGCGCTGAGCGTAGGCTACCGCGAGAAATTGAGCGCTATCTCAACATAACCGGGTTGCAAACTCTCTCGAAGGTTCTCGGTTCTGATTCGCCTGCGCTCACCGGTTTTCGACCCGAGCAGGCGGGTTTAATTCAGTTAGTTCGGTGGACAGGGCGGTCCTCAGTCTTATTCTGGAACTGGCCTGGTCTTGTCGCCGCTCGGGCCCTCATTGATGATGGTCATGAAGTTCATATTTATGACGAACGGGACAGCTATCGAGAGGCTGCGCGAGCGCTATGTGGGGAGGAGGCCCAAGTCCTGGGGCTCAGTGATCCGGAGAGCGAGGCGCTGACCACCATCCAGAATCTCCCGGGCCTCGATAAAATATTTATCAGCACCCCCATGTTCGACAAGATAGGCGCTCAGCATCCATTAATACGCCTACTTATTGATACTCTTAATCGCGGCGGAACCGTCATCGTTGCGCAAAACAATGCGGTCTCGCAAACGTTAGCTCCGTTGTTGATTTCCAAAGGGNNNTCGGTTGACTCGCTGAGGTCAGAGTCTGTTCTGGNTATGCCGGATCTTGAAGCGCCGGTGTTCCTATTGCGGGAAGCCTTTCTCTATGAAACANCGGGTGCNTGGAANCATCTTGCGAGGTATATCGATGAAGNCGGCAACAGGCGAACGCCTGGTACTNTTCCNATTCGGGAAGTCTGGGAGATGTTTGAGCAATATCGGCGGTTTCCAATTAATAAGTTACCGGGTCTTGAGATTCTCGAGGTCTGTCGTGGTTCGGAGGGGGCTCAGGTACAAGCAGACTTTGTCCATCAGGCAATCGGGCAACGGAATCCCGCGTACTGGACCGAGTCCAAAAAGGCCCGNGGCGAGGCGCTCGTCCAGCGCCGACCGATTGTTGAATCCGCTACAACTACATCTTTTTCAGGNGCCAACAACGAAGCCATTCAGCANAATCTAACCGAGGAGCNGTATCGATCTGGACNGNCTGTAGACGATTTATGGTTGTCAGCACTTTCCNCTGACGATAGTTCAGAACTGCTTGAACTCGCAGAACAATATTTTTCGTTTCTGAACGAGACTATTCAGCGGTGGGAGCGTCCTGTCGTAGATCTTCTNCTAGACAATCTAGTCGCCGATTATGATGGGAATATATTCCCCATCGATCAGGAATGGNGCTGCCGGNCCGAACTCCTTGACCCGGAATCCATGTTCTGCAGAGGCATCGTTTACTTCCTGAGTCGTAATGCGCTGGTTCTTGACCAGATACCGGCCGCGCGGCAATGGGGGNCCCGCCACTGGGATCTTCTGGCCCATCTTTGCAACGCAGTTGGCGTCGCTCCAGATAGTGTCGTTGTTTCGGTGGAAAGATTCGAGCGACTCTTTCGGAATGAAGCGCTTCAGGAATTTGGGGTAATCGAAGTTTCGAGTATGCTCGAGCGTCGTTTTGGAGATCAGGACGCNATTGAACTGGCTGCAGTCTTAGGNTTNNGTGAAGATNANGAGGNNNCNCANATNGTAGTCCCGTTTCCGNCCGCTTCGGGANGGAGCGGTTGCGCCTTTCAGTTTAGATTCCCCTCTTGGCGTCAAAANGCGGAGGCTCTCAGTATCGTCTTTCCCTCATGGCTTGGAGCCCCAAGAATTGAATCTTTGTCGGTTTCCCATATTTCTGAAGGTGAGAAATCTATTCTGGTCGATTATCGAGATCCCGGGAGAGTCCGACATATCTGTAAGGAAATCGACTCCGCGGAGCTGAACTCCTTCTCTCATTCTCGTGCGGCCGAAGAGATGACTGGAGTCATGTTGTTACTTCCGTCCTGCGGCANGGCGGGTCTCCTAAACGGCANCTGGGACGTCGATCTTCGAGTTTCGTGGCCTGAGATGATTTATGGTCCCGATGCGGAGGAAAGACTCCTTGATCGGCTTTGGGCGAAAGAGGAAGCTCTGCAGGAAGTGCAAGAGCGAGTATCTGAACTTGATCGACAAGTGACCGACTCGAGAGAATCATTAGATCTGCGCAGTGCTGAGNTGGCACTCCTGAAATCTTCAAAGGCTTGGAGAGTAGCGGAGTTACTCCGAAAAATTTTCTTTAGCTGGAGAAGATCGCGAGATGAAGAGAGAAACCTTACCGCGATCGANCAATTGGCGCAAAAGGCCNCGCCTCCGCGGGAGAGATCGGGGCTCCTATTCGATGATAGGCATCTCAGGATCGCAGCGCTGAACCGGGAAATGTCGGACGGGCCTGTTATATGCGTGATTATCCCGGTACACAACACCCCGAAACCCTGGCTCGCGGATGCAGTGAACTCTATTCGCCACCAGACTTATCCTCACTGGCAGTTGTTGTTGGTAAACGATGGATCAACCGAGGTTGGGACCCGGGAGTTTTTGGATAATCTAGACGACCCAAAGATCACCAAAATCCAGTTAACCCGAAGTGTTGGAATCTCAATCGCTACCCAGACCGGGATCGACGCAGCGCACGGAGAATTCATTGCATTGATGGATCACGATGACATGCTGGCGCCAGATGCGCTTGAAAAGGTCGCCAATGTGATTCAAGAACATCGGTCAGATGTGATTTATACAGATGAAACTACGTTTAGCGATAGGACGCAGGAAAAACGGGATGGGTATCTCGGTTTGCCTCATCTAAAGCCGGCCTATTCGCCTGATTTATTGCTTTCCCATAACTACATCACTCATCTGCTGGTGATCCGCAAAGCGATAATCCAGCGAGCAGGCGGGTTTCGTCCTGAATTCGATGGCGCTCAGGATTACGATCTTTTACTTAGAGTCACTGAGCAGACCGACAAAATTTTCCACCTCCCGGAGCCTCTGTATCACTGGCGTCAGTCAGCCCAATCAACAAGTCTGGATACGGGTGCAAAACCTTTGGCCCATCTTCGTGGCCAAAAGGCGCTCTTGGAGACACTAGAAAGGCGAAAAATTCCTGGGGAAGTTCTCACGGCGAACGCGCCTCACTTCTTCCGAGTGCGTCGCGAAATCCTAGCACGACCTTTGATTGACGTTATCATTCCGTTCCGTGATCAACCTTTAATGCTAAGGCAATGCATTGACGCGCTGATATCCAACACTCGATATGACGAATTCAGAGTGTTGGGAGTGGATAATGGCAGTGTTGAAACGCTTACATTGGAGCTCAAGGATCATTATGAACGGGAGACAGAGCAGGTCCGTTTTGTTTCCCTGGACGAGCCATTTAATTTTTCACAAATTGTGAACTTTGGGGTGAAACACACTCAAGGGGAGCATGTGGTCCTGATGAATAATGATATCGAAGTCATCAACTGCGACTGGCTTGAAGCGATGCTCGAACATTCTCAGCGCTCCGAGATCGGTGCTGTTGGAGCGAAACTGTACTATCCGGACGATACTATTCAACACGCTGGAATTGCAATTGGGATAGGAAGTTATGCAGGACATCCTCATAAACACGTAGAGGGTGGCTACGCTGGTTATCTAAATCGATTGCATAACATTCAGAACGTCTCCGCCGTGACGGGTGCCATGATGATGGTCAAGCGTGAGGTTTATGAAGCGGTCGGCGGCTTCGACGAGCACTTGTTCAAGATTGCTTGTAACGATGTAGATTTCTGCCTTCGGCTAAGAAATAGGGGCCTTCTGAATCTGTTTACTCCATACGCTCGAGCCTATCACCATGAATCGGTGAGCCGAGGGTACGAAGATACACCAGAGAAGCAATCCCGGTTTAAGGGCGAAGTTGAGGCCTTCCAAAAGCGGCACGCGGAAGCACTTTCTGTTGGAGACCCGTACTACAATCGACATTTCAGATTGGATACTGAAGAAGTATTAGCTCAACCATGGACGGAACATTAATTGTGTTGAGCACAATAATTTCTGAGTAAGTGAAATAATGTCAAAGCTAGCCTTGTCAGTAATCTTGCCCGTCTTCAATGAAGCGGAGAATCTNGANCCCTTAACTAAGGACTTGCTCTCTGCCCTAGAGGANACCGGACGTTCGCATGANATTATTTTCGTGGACGATGGCAGTACGGATAGATCTCTTGAGGTTCTGACTCAACTGCAGAGAAAATATGATGNTATTGTGGTCATNGANTTTCGGCGAAACTTCGGACAGACGGCTGCTCTCGCAGCGGGGCTTCGTGCGGCGGAGGGCNAGACCGTCATTACGATGGACGCTGATCGTCAGAACGATCCAAGGGATATCGAAATCCTGCTGGGGGAAATTGATCGGGGAATGGATCTTGTTTGTGGCTGGCGCTACGANCGAAAGGATGGGCTTTGGCTGCGGCTTCTACCTTCCCGCGCAGCTAACTGGCTGATTTCTACGACCACTGATGTAAAGCTCCATGATTACGGCTGCACACTCAAGGCTATGCGGAGGGACGTGGCAAAGAATCTGCGTCTTTATGGAGAGATGCATCGTTTTATTCCCGCCATTGCCAGTTGGTACGGGGTACGAATGAGTGAAGTCAAGGTTCGCCATCATGCGCGAACGGCTGGGGTGTCAAAGTACGGGTTGTCTAGAACTTTTCGGGTCCTGCTGGATCTGCTGACGGTTAAGTTTCTCGCAGGCTATTCGGCGCGTCCTATCCAATTTTTTGGTAGCTTTGGACTCGCGAGCACGCTAGCGGGCGTCGGGCTACTGGGTTGGTTGTTTATTGAGCGGGTGTTTTTTGGGACGGCACTTGCTGGGAGGCCAGCTGTCCTTGCTGGAATCGTATTGACTTTGGTTGGGCTCCAATTTATTACGGTTGGGTTGCTGGCGGAGTTGCAGGCCAGAACCTATCATGAGTCTCAAGACAAGCCAATTTACGAAATTCGCCACACTTACAGAGGTCGCGAATCAACAATCTGACCCGCAACAGCTGATGAGCGGTGGCTGAATCAGTTTGCGCTGGACAAAGGTCGTGTTGAATATCTCTATCGTTATCGTGAATTTTAACTCGGGGCCGTTTCTGAGAGCGGCCCTTGATTTGGTTCAATCCCGCCGCCGTGATTACGAATTGATTGTCGTGGACAACTGCTCCTCAGACGGCAGCGCAGATTTTCTCTACCACAGAGAGAGCATTCGTCTGGTCCAGCTGGGCCAGAACCTCGGTTTTGGGACTGCGGCAAACGCGGGAGCTGCTGATGCAAAAGGAGACTTCCTTCTTTTCTTGAATCCAGACGCCTTCGTGGGGGAGGATACTCCCGAGCGAATGGCTGCCTATCTTACGGGAGACCCGAAACGGGGTCTCTGTGGTGCATTTTTATTGGATTTACGGGGATGCGAACAACCCGGCAGTCGACGACGAGATCCTACATTGCTTCGGTCATGTGGGAAGACTTTGAACTCGTTTATTCCATGCCCGAAACTCCCGACATTCGATGCGCATCAAGAGATGCTCCCCGCGACCCCGATGTTTGTTCAGGCGGTTTCAGGAGCCTGCATGATGGTGAAGAGATCCGCCCATCTTGATATAGGCGGATTCGACGAAGGGTACTTCCTACATTTTGAGGACTTGGACTATTGCAGAAGAGTGCGTCAGAAGGGCTGGATGGTTGGGTTTCTCCCGGACGCCCCGGTGTTTCATTTTCAAGGGGTCTCAGGAGGAGTCAATGATCGTTTTCTCTTGCGCCAAAAACAGTTAGGCCTGCGCCGCTATCTTGATAAGTTTGGTTATCAGGGTGCTGCTCATAAAACGTTTCGGGGGATGGCGTTGAACGTTTTAAGTGCGACTGCAACAGCAATGTTTCGCCTATCTGGCAAAGTTAAACCCAGAAGGCTTGCTGAAACCGAGAGGCGGTCTGATGCCGTCCACATTCTTACGGGAGAGGTGCTTGCGGGAAAACATCCTGTAGTGCTTGTTTTTGGCGCGCGGAGCGACGTTGGCGACTCGCTTTGTGCGCGACTGAACGCGTTGGGTCTGGTTACCGCCTGTGTCTCTCGCAGTACGGGTGATGTTAGGTCGACTCCTCGCACCGTCACGGTCGAGCCGGATCTCTTGTTGAGGAATCGCCGAGGCGCTCGGCTTGATATCGTAGCAGTTGTCAGCGTTTGCCCTATTTGGGAACTTAGTCGGTTTGAAGGGTTCCTTTCGGATATACGAAAGGATAACCAGCCCTGGGTGGTGTTGAGCTCCACCAGTGTGGTGACTAAATTAGACTCCAAGCGCCAGGAGGAATCGGGGATTGCAGCAAAGCTTCGGCAAGGAGAAGCGTGGGTGAGCACCCACCGAAACGCAGTTGTTGGTCCGACGGTTATCGTCCGACCTACTTTGATATACGGAGGAATCCGGAACAGAAATATTAATAGAATCAAAGCAATAACCCTTTTTGCTAGAATAAAAATTAATTTGCGCTTCGCACGCGGATTAAGGAGCCCGGTCCATTGCGATGATTTGGCTCAATGGATGGCGGGTTTCCTGGGAAACGAGCTCAACGCGACGAACAACCCCCTTCAAGGGCTCCACTGCGTGGATCTGTCGGGTTCCGAGACACTTTCATTTCGGGATATGGTATCCCGCGCTCAGAATGCGTCGGGCACNATTGGGTTGCGTCTTGGGTTCGGCCGTGCGGTGACACGTCTATGCTTTTTGCTAATCTGTTGGATTCCTTTCATGCGGGAAGTGCCGAGAGATTTCCTCGGACGCCTTGAGTCTGATTTTCTGTTTTCGAATAAGGATGCGATTGCGTTAAAGGAGGGGAAGTTTAGGCGCTTCTATCCCTGAGTGAGCTTTACGTCCTCTAGCTTTGGCGCACATTTATGATGACCGGGATAGGTGTTTTATTGTTTACCGGCTCCTGTCTCCTGACGTTTGCCTGCTTACATGCTCTTTTACTTACCAAGAGCCAGCTGTTGGCGGGTGACCACCCGACCGAGAGAGGACTTCACCACCAGATGACGCCACGTGGTGGGGGGATTGTCATTGTCCTCGCAGGGGTTTTTTGCGGTTTAGCGATCAAGATGTTTTACGCTGACTTCAATCTGAATCTGGGCTGGCCAATTGGTTTCGCAGTTATTGCCGTTGCGGGAATGGGATTTTTCGACGACCACTTCGGCCTGAGCGTCCGGGTGCGATTGNTAGTGGGGCTCGTTCTCGCAGCTGGTGTGGNCATTGGGTCTCTTGGTGATGGGNACTGGATTCTGTTCGGTAGGAATTATGAGTGGCCAGTCGAACTGGTGATCCTGCCGGTTATCGTAGCCCTAGTTTGGCTGATGAATCTTTTTAATTTCATGGATGGAGCCGACGGTGTGGCCGGAGTTCAAGGGATGATTGGAACGGCTACGTTGGCGGTGTGGTTTGGCGCGTCAAACGAGATACCTTTAGCTTTGCTAAACATTGGCGTTGCGGGGGCCTGCCTCGGTTTTTTAGTGTTGAACTGGGCGCCCGCGCGGGTATTTCTGGGCGATTCAGGAAGCCTCACGCTCGGTGTCTGGCTTGGCAGCATGNCCGTGATNGGGGTCACTCGGATCGGAATCCCTCTGGAGACATTTCTGATTTTGTTAGGGTTTTTCNTTTTTGATGCTACGTTTACGCTGGTTCGCAGACTGATTCAGGGTGCACGGATTACGCAGCCGCATCGGGAGCATCTTTACCAACGGCTCATCCTTTGTGGCTGGAGTCACCGACATGTGGCAGCGGTTAGCGCCGGAATGGCCCTAGTGATGGCCNCACTGGGCTCGGCGGTGTTTCTAGCGCCCGAATACGGCCTATGGTTCTTTCTTCTGGCACTTGTTATTCTCCTCGCCTACATGATTCTCGTGATGCGGATTAGCTCGATACGGAGTCCGGCCGAGAAAACCTAGGATCTTAATGGAACGTTCGCTGCTGGATCGACTACTCGCCGCTGCACGGTACCTTCTAGGTCGCTGGCCGGTGCTGTTGCACGATGCTGTAGCGGTTTGTATGGCGTGGCTGGGCGCGTATTGGTTCCGTTTTAACCTAGATCGTATTCCTGATGTNTTCCTCGACCAGTCCTTGGCGGTTCTACCNCTGGTCGTNTTCTGGAATCTTGTATTTTTTNTCGCTTTTGGTTTGCACCGTGGCGCGTGGCGTTTCACTTCGACCCATGATCTCTCAGTAATACTTAAGTCTGTGGTGGTCGGCACTGCTGTAGTGGCGTTTTCAATTTTCCTAGCGACACGTCTGGTCGCAGTCCCAAGATCTGTCTTTCCNCTCCANGGTGTTTTCCTGGTNGGACTGCTCATCGGTACAAGAATCCTNTACCGACTTTTCCGCGATCGACAGGTTAGCCGGGGGAAAGGGAAGCGGGTCTTGATCGTAGGGGCAGGGGCNGCCGGAGATATGTTGCTGAAGGATCTCGGACGGAATCACGAAATCCACTATGACGTAGTGGGATTTATTGACGATGATCGGACTAAGAAAGGGCGAGAGATTCAGGGTGTCAGAGTACTCGATCGGTGTGCAGCGATTCCCCAGTTGGTTCGACTGTTGCGTATCGAATTGATATTGATTGCCGTTCCGAGTGCAAATGCAGAGGCGATGCGGTCCATAGTCGACTACTGTGAGAAGGCGGCAATACCGTTTCGTACCCTACCGAAGGTTCAGGATATTCTGGACGGTGCCGCGTCCAGTGCTGATCTCCGCTCTGTGGAGTTGGATGACCTCTTGGGGCGCGACCCCGTCAGCCTCGACTGGGGAACGATGGCTGGAATGATTAAAGGGCGCCGGATACTAATTAGCGGAGGTGCCGGGTCGATCGGGAGCGAACTCTGCCGACAGGTCGCCCGATTGGAGCCGGCAGAGATTACGCTTTTTGAGCAGAACGAGTTCAATTTGTATTCACTTGCGCTTGAACTCGAGGAGCGGTTTTCATCGGTTAAGTTTAGGCGTCTGTTGGGGGATGTGTGTGATCAAAAGTCCGTAGGCTATGTCTTTAAGAAATATCGGCCTCAAATTGTGTTCCATGCAGCCGCCTATAAGCATGTTCCAATGCTGGAGGCCCAATTAAGGGAAACGATTAAGAACAACACCGTCGGGACCATGGTCACAGCCGATGCGGCCGTGCGGACGGGGGTCGAGAGATTTATCCTGATTTCGACAGACAAAGCGGTAAATCCGACGAGCATGATGGGGGTAAGCAAGCGATTGGCGGAGATGGTGGCACAGTTGAACAACGCCGAATCCACGACGGCCTTCATTACGGTTCGGTTTGGCAACGTCCTCGGTTCAGCGGGCAGTGTTGTTCCGCTATTCGAGCGCCAGATTCGGGCTGGAGGACCTGTGACGGTTACCGATCCGATGATGACGCGCTACTTCATGACTATCTCGGAGGCATGCCAAATAATCCTGCAGGCGTGCGCAATCGGCGAGGGGGGTGAGATTTTCGTACTTAATATGGGCGAGCCAGTCAAGATCGACTACCTGGCCCGGCAGATGATTCGCTTATCAGGGAAGATACCGGACGAGGAAATCGAGATCAGATATACCGGACTGCGGGCCGGCGAGAAACTGACCGAGGAACTTTTCCATCCCGACGAAGATCTTACTCCGACCTCCTACGACAAGATTCTGCTCGCACGAAGTCGGGGTATAAATGGCCCAGAGCTAATGAGTCAGCTAGATGAACTGCGCAGTTGTGTTGAGGACTACGATCATCAACGTGCTCGAGAGATTGCCGTTGATTTGGTCCCGGAATATCGGGAGGACGCTGTCGACAATGGTGCACAATCCCCAACCCAGGCCGCCTGAGCAGGCTTTCAATTTGGGCGCGTCGCCACGACCAGTACCCCGAACCGGGGATGATCGATATAGTTCGTCTCGCCGACCTTGATTTTCCGCGTATCTCGAATCACCCACGACGATTGAGGTCGATCGCCGGCCGTCTCGTTCTCAACGTTCGATCGCGAGTCCGCGGGAGCATAAATGATGGAGGTGCTGAGCCGGGGAGTATTCGCCCCACGCAATTGAAAGTACACCCGGATATCTGATGTCGCGCTTCCGTTCTTAACACGGAATCGGACTGGCACGAAGTCACTTTCCTCTGTTCTTCGGACCTGCGCGTGAAGTATCACCTGGTAACGTGAGCTTTGGTTTAAACGGTTCTTGGCTAACGTCAGCGTACTGTCCTCTCCGACTAGAGAGTGACCCTGCCCGGTTGGTGCAGTACTCCCTGAAATCTCCCTTAGTGCCAACAACTTATTGTGGGAGTCTTCAGGAGTGGGCGATCCATTCGGAAGCGGCTCAAGGCGGAAGATCAAATACTCCAGACCCGTTTGGTTATCGGCTATGGAGAGCGATGCGCAGGATAGAGTAAGCAGAGCAGTGGAAATCAACGACAGGATGCGTGGGGGCGGTTTCAACCAGGACCGGGACGATTGCTCCCTCATTAGGCTGAATCCATCATCAAGTCCTGCGGAAGAAGGGAGAGCGCTACCTGTTCGTCCAAAACGTTCAGTATCCACTCCACAAATGTCGCTCGTTGTTCCGCAGCCTGCAGGGAAAAACGAATGGAAAGCTCGATGGGGCTTTTCATTGAGAAGATCCCGGCATATTGCGTGAGCAGTATTGAGAACCGTTCTGGAGAGATTTGAGCGTCAGGATGAAACACGATCTGACCGCTCCTTGAGCCGCACCGTAGTTGTTTGATTCCAAGGGAGCTGCTCTTAGCGCGCAAGGCGCTTAGATGAAAGAGCATTTTGGTCTCCGGAGGCAGTAAGCCAAAACGGTCGATTATCTCCAGCTTAAGTTCATAGAGTGAGGATTCGTCCTCGCAGTCTGAAATCCTCTGGTAAAGCATCAGACGCGCGTGGACATCAGGGATAAAGCTCTCCGGTATATAGGCACTTGCCTCGGTGTCAACTTCGGTTTGCGAAAGGTTAGATACTGGTGTCGAAGCGTTCTGTCCCGAAAGGTCTCGAATTGCCCGATTCAAAAAATCGGTATACATTGAAAAGCCGATCTCTTCGATGATGCCACTTTGCCCTTCGCCGAGAAGCTCCCCAGCACCACGGATTTCCAGATCGTGATTGGCGAGTGCGAAACCTGCACCCAGTTCAGTCAAGTTTTCAATCGCATTAAGTCGCCGTTTGGCCGATTCGTTAACAAAATCAGGGTCGGGAACGAGCAAAAACGCAAAAGCCTGGTGACGGGATCGGCCAACGCGGCCGCGCAACTGATGCAATTGCGCAAGACCAAACTTATCGGCCCGGTTCATGATAATGGTATTCGCGGTAGGAACATCGATTCCGCTTTCTATGATGGTGCTACAGACCAAGACGTCAAAACGTTGATGATAGAAATCTCGCATCACTACCTCTAGCCCGCCTTTTGGCATCTGACCGTGCCCGATCTCGATAGAGGCCTCAGGAATAAGTTCTCGCAGGTCTGCAGCGACGCGTTCGATGGTGCTGACATCGTTATGAAGAAAGTAGACTTGGCCACCTCGATGAATCTCGCGGAGGCAGGCTTCCCGGATCAGGTGGTTTGAATAGCGACTTACCGTCGTTTTTATCGCTACTCTTCCTGGTGGTGGAGAGCTGATCAGTGAAATGGANCGCAGCCCCGCCAGTGCGATATTCAGGGTNCGGGGAATTGGCGTCGCGGTGAGGGTNAGAACGTCGACCTCCTCGCGGAGTTGCTTTAGACGCTCCTTTTGGCGAACACCGAATCGATGCTCCTCGTCGATGATCACGAGGCCCAAGTTTTTGAAGCCCAGATCGCGCTGGAGCAGACGATGCGTGCCGACCACGATGTCAACCCTTCCCTCCTGAATGTTCTTCACCAGCGCTGAATTTGCGGCTTGTGTTTTGAAGCGAGAGAGGATCTCAATTCGCACTGGATAGTCAGCGAATCGCTCGCTGAATACGTCGTAATGCTGGTTGGCCAGCAGGGTGGTCGGTGTCAGGATGGCAACCTGATACCCGCTCTGCGCGACGACGAAGGCCGCGCGTAGAGCCACTTCAGTTTTTCCGAACCCTACATCACCACAGACGAGTCTATCCATTGGTGCAGGTGCGCCAAGATCCGACAAGACTTCTTCGATAGCCTGCTCCTGGTCTGGTGTTTCGTCGTACGCAAANCCCGACCGAAAACCCATATATTCATCCTGTNGGGCGGAGTAGATNCGGCCCGGACGGAGGGTGCGGAGGGCCTGCGTCTTGAGTAATTCGGCAGCAGCGTCGTANGCACGTTTCTCAGCNCGAGTTTTTACNTTTTTCCACTGATCGCTGCCCATCCGATGCAGAGGGGCAGTCTCTGGATCCCCGCCAATATATCGAGAGAGTGCGTTGATATTGAGCACCGGTACATACAGTTTTCCATCGTCCAGATAGCGAATAATGAGGAACTCGTTCTTTTGCCCGTTGACGTCTAACCACTGAAGCCCCCCAAACCTGCCCACCCCATGATCAAGATGGACGACTGGATCCCCGTCGTGTAATTCGGCAATTGAGCGAATAATCGCATCCGGATCCTGGGTCCTCCCTTTTTTTCGTTGATGGACCCGTTCGCCGTAGAGTTGGGATTCCACAATGATTTCGACAGAAGGATCGAATACCACGAGCCCTCGATCCAGTGGGGAGGCAGTGATACTAGAACGGCCTATGCTGTCTTTGACAAATTCCGACCAATTGCCTACTTCTTCCAGGTGAAGATCGTGGCCTGCCAGAAGTTCCTGCAATGCCCGCGCTCGTGCGGAAGTTTCGGTGCTCAGCAGCACTTTTGGGCCTGATGAGTCGCTAAGTCGCCGGGTCAAAGCTGAAAATGGGGCNGAGGATTTGTGGTCGACCGGGTAGGGNGGAGGNGGCCCTGCAAATGCCGGTTTCGACGACTTGGCAGAGGCTAGAGCAACTTCAACCACCTCTGACTGGGAAATGGTCTGCGACGCAACTCCAGGATTAACACATAAAACTTCAGGAGCAAGAGGTGGTCGATCTGGGTCAAGGCTGGTCTGCTGGAATCGATCATTGATCCCAGCCCATTCCGAACTGAGCAGATCCTGCCAACCCTGTGGAGTGATCCACTGAACATCTTCTGAAAGGTAGNCAAACAGCGTCCCCGGATTTTCGAAAAACAGCGGGAGATAAAACTCGATACCGGCTGGAAGTCTCCCCTGGGAGACTTCCCGGTATATGATCGAAGACTGGGGATCTCCAGGAATAAAGCGTCGGTAAGACGTACGAAACTGCTCAATCGCGACTTGGTCTGTCGGGAATTCCCGGGCGGGAAGGAGACTCAGAGCTTGGGTTTCACCAGTTGACTTCTGGGTCTCCGGGTCAAATAAACGGATTTTTTCGATTTCGTCACCGAAAAGATCCAGTCGAAAGGGTGAACTCGCCCCCATGGGAAAGACATCAATAATACCGCCGCGGATTGCATATTCCCCCTCGGACACAACCTGAGAGACACCCAGGTATCCAGCGTCAGAGAGTCGACCCCGGAGTCGTATCGGATCAATTGCGGTCCCGCAGGAAAGATTAAAACTTGAACCTGAGACGAAACTCCTCGCAGGGAGGCGAAAGAGGATTTGTTCAGTGCAAAGCAGGAGAATGAACGGATCGGGACGGCATAGGCGCTCCAAAGTTTGAATCCGCTGAGAGGTAATCTCAGGATGGGGGGAATAGCGATCGTAAGGAAGGCATTCCCAACCCGNCAGGGTGCAAACTTGGTNGGCGTTGTCAGCTAGGAAAAAGTGGAGTTCATCTNCCAGAAGGTCGAGTTCCCTGGCGGATGATGCGACCACAACGATCTNACGCCGGGTCTCGCTCAGTNGNGCGATTCTCAACGCTAACGCGGATCCCGGTGAATGNGACCAACGAACCGTGGGCGTTATTCTTTCCAAAGCCGACGGCACAGCAGATGATGATGGCACAGGTGAAGTCGACGAAAGCAAAACTNTATTTTATCGTAAACTTGTNGTTGATCTGTCACCACTACCTCGTGAAATCAGTCATCGGTGAATACGAACATCTGGGCAATCGTCCCTGCGGCCGGGAGGGGCAGACGCTTCGGCAGCGAACTGCCAAAGCAGTATTACGAACTCGGTGCAAAACCCGTAATTATCCGGACCCTGCAGCGGCTGACNGGCGTCGANAGGATCTCAGGCATTGGGGTTGGACTCTCNCCCGATGATACAACCTGGGGAAGGATTGCNNCGGATCTTCCNGAGATGGTTTGGTCGTTCGCAGGCGGCTCAACGCGGTCGGAGACGGTCAGTAACGGGCTCAATGAATTAGTGAGTCGGGGTGAAGGCGACGCCTGGGTCTTGGTCCATGATGCGGTTCGACCCTGCGTCTGCGCCGAGGATGTGAANCGGCTGATTGATGCTGTTGAGTTTCAGCACCCAGGTGGGCTGCTGGCGTCNCCCGTCAACGACACTCTAAAGTCAGCGGATGAGGGAGCGCAGGTTACCCAGACGTTGCCNAGAGCTAATCTNTGGCGTGCACAGACTCCGCAGTTGTTTCCCGTACNGCTACTCCAGNAGGCCTTAACCCAGGCAGGAAAGCAGAAGCGCGAATGCACAGACGATGCGCAGGCTATCGAGCAGTTGGGATTGCGCCCTAAGCTGGTTGTCTGCGCAGACCATAACCTCAAAATCACGCATCAATCGGATCTGGCCCTGGCTCGTGCGATCCTCTTACAACAGGAGTCAAATACATGTTCCGAGTAGGGCAGGGTTATGATGTTCATCGCCTGGAGGCAGGGCGTGACCTTTGGATTGGCGGTGTCCAGATCCCATTTCCAATGGGGCTTTTAGGGCACAGTGATGCGGATGTTCTACTCCATGCCATCTGCGATGCNCTCCTNGGGGCCGTCGCATCAGGAGATATNGGGGTGCATTTCCCTGACTCGGACCCCGTGCAGCAGGGACGGGCCAGCCGTGAGCTCCTTCAGGAGGTTCGCAAGATCGTTGTCACTAGCGGCTGGTTTATTGGGAATGTTGACGCCACCGTGGTTGCGGAAAAGCCCAGGCTTGCGCCCTATATCGACGAGATGCGAAAGAATGTCGCGGCCGATCTGAAAATTGAGCTCTCCCAGGTTAGTATNAAAGCGACAACCACAGAAGGTCTCGGAATGACAGGCCGGGGCGAGGGGATCGCGGCGCTTGCCGTTGCGATGGTCACGAGCGAATCTTGCGTGTGAGCACATAGAANGCTCCGGTGCCGCCATCTTTCGGGCGTGCCCAGCAGTACGCGTGAACCCAAGGTTGCTTCTGCAGAAGCTCCAACGCGGCAAAGCGTACCGGCGAATAGCCTTCCGGAGAGTGTGAGCCCTTGCCTGTGATCACGAGCAGGCATCTGGGATCGAAGTCTGTATGATGTTGAATAAAGTTAATCAGCTCGCTTTCTGCTTGCGCCACGGTCTGCCCGTGAAGGTCAATCGTCGCGCTGGGACGGAAATAGCCCTGACGTAATTCCCTGAACGTGCCTGTCGGCAAGTCGGCACGGTAGAACAACTCTCCCTCTTCACGAGTAACCCCTTCGGCTACCCGTTGGTTGGTTTTTAGCGATCGTTTCTTCGGTTTCTGTCGAGGCTGCGAAGCACGCGGCTCGTGATCCAGCCGATGAACTTTGGAAACCGCGGTGCGGAAGAGNTCCGCGTCCTCCGGTGAGAGTTTAGGNCGGGACCGCGNCTTTTTGGTCATGAGCGCTTTCAATCCATCTGGTCGAGAAAGCGTTTCGCATCCAAGGCCGCCATGCATCCGGTAGCCGCAGAGGTGACAGCTTGCCGGTAGACATGATCCATTACGTCACCTGCTGCAAATACACCNGGGATGCTGGTGGTCGTCGCTTCTCCATCGATTCCAGATTTAACCCGAATATAGCCGCCGTTGATCTCCAACTGGTCAGAAAANAGTTCCGTGTTGGGTATATGNCCNATGGCAATGAATACGCCATGAACGTCGAGTGTGCTNTGGTCTTGTGTCAGGGTATCCTTAAGTTGAATGCCCGTGACACCGCTGTCGTCACCGAGAACCTCGCTTAGGGTGTGGTTCCACGCAATTCTGATATTTCCACCGTCGCCGGTGCGNCCGAGTAACTGGTCCTGAAGAATNGCTTCAGCGCGCAGGCTGTCCCGGCGATGGACCAGGGTGACGGTCGAGCAGATGTCCGAAAGGTAGAGCGCCTCCTCAACCGCGGTATTGCCACCTCCGATTACGGCGACAGGCTTGTCNCGATAGAAGAATCCATCGCAGGTGGCGCATGCCGACACGCCCTTGCCTTTGTAGGCGTCCTCCGAATCCAGACCAAGGTATTGCGCGGAAGCGCCGGTGGCAATAATCAAGGCATCACAGGTGTAGGTTCCAGAATCTCCATGAAGTGTGAACGGGCGTTGATCCAGATTGGCAGTATGAATCTGGTCAAAAAGGACCTTTGTACCGAACCGCTCAGCGTGTGTGAGCATTCGGGCCATCAGATCAGGGCCCTGCAACCCATGTGGGTCCCCCGGCCAGTTGTCTACGTCGGTAGTCGTCATCAGCTGACCACCCTGGGCAATTCCGGTAATTAGTACCGGAGAGAGATTTGCGCGCGCCGCATAGACCGCAGCGGTATAACCGGCAGGCCCAGACCCGAGAATCAGTAGGGGACAGTGTTGCTGGGAAGCCATTTCGTACTCCTTGAGTAATTTCGGACCGTATTCTCCCAAGAACTGGGTTGGGAATCCATAAAACGGGTTGAAGATTTTGGTGCTTAGGAATAACACCAGGATTCGATATAATTCGGCTTTAGCTTGGTCCAACGACCAAGAGGTCGACTTTCTTTGGCTCAGGCAAAAACGAAAAACACCAAAAACCCTTCTGAGCCTGGTATCCCCCCGAGACTCGTTCGTCTCGGTCGAGAGGTGCTAGTCATTGCTTTGGTGGCGTTGACGGGGTATCTGCTCATTTGTCTGGTNTCTTACTCCTCGACTGATCCGGGTTGGACATCCACAGGNGATGGAGGCCCGATTCAGAATCTCGGAGGGCGGTTNGGTGCNTGGTTTGCGGACCTTTTTCTACATGCGTTTGGGTATTCGGCCTATCTCTTTCCTTTGATTTTCGCGCTCTTGAGCGCCCGGATTCTGAGAAATCGATCTGCACCATTAAGTCCGCATGTAAGAACCGTTCATGGGGTCGGACTGATACTTACCGTGTTTGCGGCGTGTGGAATCGGGTTTCTTCATTTCAGCAGCGCGGACTCGGTATCGGGATTTTCCGGAGGCGGCTGGCTTGGGTTAGTCGCCGGGGGTTGGTTGCTGGATGCTTTTGGCTCGGTGGGGGCAACGGTTTTACTCCTCGTCGCCCTGATTGGGGGAATATCATGGACTCTTGATATCTCNTGGTTCACAGTGATGGACCGTCTTGGAGAGTTCGCTTGGAGTTGGTCCGATCGGGCGAAGATTTGGTGGTCGGAGTTGGTCGACAAGACGCGGGGCGCGAGATCCNGAAGGCAGCGCCAGGAAACGGTTGCGAAGATCAGAACGGAACGGGAACACAAGGAGCCTCCNCGAATCGAGCCCAAGATTCAGACGGCAAAGGCAGGCGTTCGGGTTCACAAGGAAAAGCAGGCATCAATACCTCTTTTTATCGACGGTAAAGCCCCTCAGGGAGACCTGCCGGCACTGAAGTTACTCGACCAGCCCGGTGATCAGCCGGGCGGATTNAGTAAGGAAGCTCTCGAGATGATGTCGAGGCTGGTAGAAAAAAAGTTGCGCGATTTCAATGTAGACGTCACGGTGGTATCTGTTCAACCGGGACCGGTAATTACCCGGTTTGAGATCGACCCTGCNGCGGGCATNAAAGCAAGCCAAATTGTGGGCCTGTCACGAGATCTGGCTCGCGCGCTATCCGTTGTGAGTGTTCGCGTGGTTGAGAATATCCCCGGGAAAACATACATCGGCCTTGAGATCCCGAACGAGAGTCGGGAGACCGTGTTCCTNCTTGAAGGACTCGCGTCGCAGGTCTACGAGAACAGCAAGAGNCCGCTCACCATTATTTTGGGCAAGGATATTGCCGGGGAGGCGATGGTTTCTGATCTTTGCAAGATGCCCCATGTACTGATCGCTGGGACAACCGGCGCCGGTAAATCGGTCTGTG
Organism: Proteobacteria bacterium TMED61; assembly: GCA_002171735.1. GTDB lineage: Bacteria > Pseudomonadota > Gammaproteobacteria > Arenicellales > UBA868 > UBA868. The sequence goes on from NHDO01000030.1 coordinate 22,743, forward strand.
TTAACGCGATTGTGCTCAGCATTCTCTACAAGTCGACCCCAGAAGATGTGCGGATGATCATGGTTGATCCAAAAATGCTCGAACTCTCTGCCTACGACGGAATTCCCCATCTGCTGACACCGGTCGTNACNGACATGCAAAAGGCGGCCAATGCCTTACGTTGGTGCATCGTGGAGATGGATCGGCGTTTTCGTCTCATGGCAGCTCTTGGAGTTCGCAATATCGTTGGATACAACAGGAAAGTAGAAGCGGCAATCAACAGTGGCAAGCCTCTGGATGATCCACTGTTCGAACCGTTGCCCGGTGACGACGGGACAGCGCCCAAGCTTGGGAAAATTCCCTATGTAGTAGTCATTGTCGACGAGTTTGCCGATCTCCTGATGGTCGTTGGTAAAAAAGTAGAAGAGCTGATTACCCGAATCGCTCAGCGGGCCCGGGCAGCGGGAATTCACCTGGTACTTGCTACGCAGCGACCCTCCGTAGACGTGGTAACCGGCTTGATTAAGGCCAATATTCCCACTCGAATCGCGTTTCAGGTTTCTTCCCGGGCGGATTCGCGGACCGTTCTCGATCAGATGGGGGCAGAACAACTCCTTGGTCACGGGGATATGCTGTTTCTTCCGCCCGGGACCGGCTTTCCGGTCCGTGTTCACGGCTCTTTTGTCTCGGATCAGGAAGTGCATCGTGTCGCAGAGGAGTTGAAGAAAAGCGGCGTGCCCGAGTATCTCGAGGCCGTTATTGATAGCTCCACGCTCGGGACAGCGGTAGCGGGGGCAGAGGGGGATGAAGCCGGGAGTGGGGAGGAGGATCCACTGTACGACAAAGCCCTTGCGTTCGTCACTGAGACGCGGCGGGCATCGATCTCGTCGGTACAACGGCATCTTCGCGTGGGTTATAACCGGGCGGCCCGAATGGTTGAGTCAATGGAGGCCGCGGGTGCCGTGGGTCCTCTCGAAAACGGTAAACGTGAAGTGCTCGCCCCAGGGCCTTCAGAATGATGATACAGGAGCGTGTGCAGGGCAGGGGCGGTCGGCGGGGCGTCTGCCAAATTTTGGCGTTTGGGGCGATTGCGGGGATCACTGGGATCCCGCGCGGGGTCAGAAGCGCTTCGGTCGACCCCTTGAGCAGATTTTTTTCAGAGGTGCAAACCCTGCATGCGGCTT
>NHDO01000031.1 GCA_002171735.1 Proteobacteria bacterium TMED61
AGGAGGAAACAGGAAAATGAGTAAAGTCGAATACGAGATCCGCAAACTGCAAAAGCGGGTGACGAACGGTGGCATCGATCGCCGAGAATTTATCAAGGCTGCAACGGCTATGGGTTTTGCCGCAACTGCGCCAGCCCTCTTCAGCCATGCAGCACACGCCACACCTAAAAAAGGTGGTGTCTATCGGGTAGGCTTTGGTGGTGCCAACACCGGGGACATGCTGGATCCGGCGGATAACGGCGATACCTTCATGATCAATATGAACATGGGCGGATGCCGAAATGCGCTGGTTGAAGTCAACGCGGATGGGCAGGCTGTTCCAGACCTTGCCGAAAGTCTCGAACCGTCAGCCGACGCCAAGACTTGGGTGGTCAAACTGCGCAAGGGTATCGAATTCCACAGCGGTAAAACCTTTGATGCCGATGACGCGATTGCCTCTCTTGAGCACCATCGTGGAGAGGATTCAACCTCTGACGCCAAGAGTGTGGCCAACTCACTGGGTAACATCAGTAAAGACGGTCCGAATACCCTAATCTTCGATCTCGAAAGCGGTAATGCCGACTTTCCCTATCTTTTGAGTGACTATCACCTGCTGATGGGTTCGGCTGACAGTTCCGGTAAAGTGGACTGGGCTTCGGGTGACGGTACAGGCGCCTTCGTGGTGAAAAACTTCGAGCCCGGGGTTCGGGCGCACATGGTACGCAACGACAACTACTACAAATCTGGCTGCGCCAACTTTGACGAAGTCAAGCTCACCGCGATCAATGACCCTGCCGCCAGAATGAACGCCATGGCCACGGGCCAGGTGGATGCAATCGTCCGCTGCGATCTCAAGACCGCGCCGATGCTTGAAAAGAAACCTGGCATCAGCGTGATCCAGGTCTCAGGAACCAAGCATTTTACCTATCCGATGGATGTCCGCCAGGCGCCGTTCAGCGATAACAACGTACGGATGGCGCTTAAGCATGCGATTGACAGAGAGGCCTTCGTCAAGACTGTGCTGCGCGGCTACGGTTCGCTGGGCAACGATCACCCGATCAGTTCCAACCAGAACTACCACGCTGGTGATCTGCCGCAGCGCCAGTACGACCCGGACAAAGCCAAGTGGTATCTCAAACAGGCGGGGCATAGCAGTATCGACGTCGAGATCGCGGCTGCCGATGCGGCTTTCAACGGTGCTGTAGACGCAACCCAACTCTATTCCGAGGCTGCTAAAGTTGCAGGTATAAACATCAAGGTCAACCGGGTCTCGCCCGACGGTTACTGGAATAACGTTTGGATGAAGGTCCCCTGGAGTGCCTGTTACTGGTCTGGCCGTCCCACGGCGGACTGGATGTTCACTATCGGCTACAAAGCTGGCGGCAACTGGACCGACAGCTTCTGGGACAACCCTCAATTCGAAAAGTTGCTGGTTGCAGGGCGTGCCGAACTGAATGAAGCTAAGCGCAACGACATCTACGTCGAAATGCAGACGATCGTCCGCGACGAAGGCGGCGTGGTCGTACCCTGCTTCGCCAACAATGTTGACGCAGCGTCCGATGCGCTGGGTCGACCCGACAAACTCGCCGGTAACTGGGAGTTGGATGGCTCACGCAGTATCGAGCGCTGGTGGTTCAAGTAAGTCGGGTTAAGCCATAGGCGCGCTACACGCACTTATGGCCTGCAACCTACGGAAAAGGCCCGGACCGGTTCCGGGCCTTTTCTTACTTTGGTAGATTATCTGATCCCATGAAGAACCAATTGCTGCACCTTGTCGCCAGACGCTTGGGATTGGGCATCCTGACACTGATCGCGATCTCTTTGCTGATCACGCTCGGTGTTGAAGCACTGTCGGGCGACGTCTGTACGGCGATGATGGGTCAAATGGCCTCTGAAGATAAAGTCGCCGCATGTCATCGGGCACTAAATCTCGATCGGCCGATGCATGTGCGATACCTCGAATGGCTGGTGAACTTTGCGCAGGGCGACATGGGTCAGGCGTTGACCAATCATCGTGATGTTGCTGATCTTATCGGCAAACGTATCGGAAATACCTTCTTCCTTGCGCTATCGGCAGCGCTGATTGCTGTCCCAATTTCACTGATCCTTGGCGTATTGGCGGCGCTCTACCGCAACTCATTTTTTGACCGCTCAATATCGATGATTACGCTGAGCGGAGTATCGGTACCGGACTTTTTTATCGCCTATATCCTGATGGCGATCTTTGCAGTTTCCTACGGCTTCTTTCCCGCAATCTCGAACATTGACGAAACCATGACGCTCGCACAACGAATCAACGCGTCGGCGCTTCCGGTATTAACTCTGACACTCGCCGTAGGCGCCCATATGATGCGCATGACCCGCGCATCTATTGTCAGCCTTATGGCGAGCCCCTACATCGAGATGGCCAAGCTCAAGGGCATCCGGCCTGGGCGGATCATTGTTTTCCATGCCCTACCCAATGCCTGGTCACCGATTATCCAGGTAATAATGTTAAACCTCGCTTGGCTCGTGGTGGGCGTCGTGATCGTCGAGGTGGTTTTTGTCTATCCGGGACTCGGGGCGCTGATGATCGACGCCGTCTTCCTNCGCGATCTGCCGACCGTGCGGGCGACNGCNATGATCTTCGCGACCGTGTACGTCATNCTCAATCTNCTGGCAGANATCCTGTCGCTGGTTTCCAACCCGCGNCTGATGCACCCCAANTAANTGATNATGNANGTTCTGGNANCTNATCAGNGAAGATGAACTGGGCAAGCCGACTAGGTTTGCTGGTTGTCAGCGGATTCGGGTTCTGTGCGATCTTTGCACCTTGGCTCGCACCCTATGGTCAGAGCCAGGTCGTTGGTGATGTCTGGGAACCGCTGTTTGGTGAATTCTTTTTTGGCACTGACCAGATTGGCCGGGATATGTTGTCGATGCTGATCTATGGCGCCCGCAACATGATTGCGCTTGCATTGCTGACCACCGGATGCGCCTTTGGGTTGGGATCACTGCTGGGCTTTCTCGCGGCTACCATGGGTGGATGGGTCGACCAGGTACTAAGCCGCTTCGTCGATGTGGTGATCTCCATTCCGACCCTCATTTTCGCCCTCATCGTACTCTCTTCAACGGGTACGTCGATATTCGCTCTGGTCACGGTCATTGCCATTATCTATGCCATGCCGGTCTACCGTATTGCCCGCGCCGTGGCCATGGACATCGAAGTCATGGACTACGTCGAAGCAGCGCGCCTCCGCGGAGAGGGGCTATGGTGGATCATGCGTAAAGAGATTCTGCCGAACGCTTTGACCCCNCTGGCCGCNGAATTNGGTCTNCGGTTNTGTTTTGTATTCCTCTTGATCAGNGGTCTGAGTTTTCTTGGCCTTGGANTGCAGCCGCCGCTNGCCGATTGGGGCGCCATGGTGAGNGACAATGGCGGCGGTATCGCCTGGGGCTTNATGCACCCGCTGNTACCGGCTACCTGNATCGCGCTGCTGACAATCGGGATCAACCTNATCGTCGATTCAGTGGTCCAAAAAGCGAGCGGGCTGCGCNAGGACCACTGACTCTCTTGAGGCGCCTAGTCGTCGGGGATGACCTCGGCGAATCCGGGGNCCCGCAATGATTCCCCGGTAGCGTCTTCCATCATCTTGACNACATGCGGGGTCCANGCGNTCCCGCCATAACGCTCGCGTGAGGCCTNAAACATTTNNTCCACCAGCGTAGTCAACTGCAGTGGCACCTCAAGGTTTCGTCCAAGTTCNGTCACGAGACCAAGATCCTTAAGACCCAGATCGGTGGTGAATCCGGTATTCAGACTGCCGTTCAGGATGACGGGCGCCCAGTCTTCAAATTCACGACTGCTGCCGGAACTGGCGGTAATGGCTTCATAGCACCTGGCGAGATCCAGTCCGCCGCGCTTGGCCAGCATCAGCGCCTCACCCATCGCCACCAGATCGACCAGACATAGAAGATTGGTGATGACCTTGATCAAAGAGGCATTGCCGACCTTGCCCATGTAGACAATCTGGCCACTCAGCGTCTCCAACAGAGACGCATGACGATTAAATAATGCCTCATCACCCCCGACCAGTAACGTCATCTCGCCTCGTGCCGCACGATGCACACCNCCGGTGGCAGGGCATTCCAAAACCCCGATACCTCGATCTGCGGCCAACTCTGCCAGGCGGATCATCTCATTGGCATCTGTGGTGCTCATCTCAATCCAGCAACTACCCTCATGCATGGCATCCAGCGCACCNTTATTACTGGTCATCACCTTCGTCGATGCCTCGGGTGAAGGCAAACAGGTAATGAGCACGTCGACCTCGCTAGCCGCTTGCGCGACAGAAACAGCGCGCGTCGCGCCGTGGGCAACGAGTTGTTCTACCGCCGCATCATCAAGATCGAATACCTTTAAGGCGTGACCTGCATCCATAACCTGGCGCGCCATTCTTGCGCCGAGCATGCCAAGACCAATGAATCCACACTGCATGAGATGCTCCCATTGAAAGAAACTGAAAAGCGCTGACACACGCTATGAGACACCCTGAATGAGGAAGAACGTGCCATTACCCCTCACTTAGGGCGCCCGACATCAAACCTTTCCTCAGACGTTAAACCGAAAGTGCATGATATCGCCATCGCTCAGCACATACTCTTTTCCCTCGAGACGCAGCCGGCCCGCTTCGCGGGCGCCCTGTTCGCCTTGGTACTGAACAAAATCATCATACGCAATAGTCTCAGCCCGGATAAAGCCGCGCTCGAAATCGGTGTGAATCTCGCCTGCGGCCTGTGGGGCGGTTGCGCCGCAGGGAGCCGTCCATGCACGGACTTCCTTNGGCCCCGCCGTGAAAAAAGTCTGCAGGCCCAACAGGGCGTAACCCGCGCGGATCACACGGTCGAGTCCCGAACTTTCAAGCCCGAGATCCTCGAGAAAGCCGGCACGCTCATCCGCATCGATTTCCGAGATCTCCTGTTCGATTGCGGCACTGACCACAACAACCTGGGTCTGACGCTTATGGGCATGGTCGATCAGTTGGGTCACCTGATCGTTGCCATTGAGATCCTGCTCAGACACATTGGCGACATAGAGCGCGGGTTTAGCCGATAACAGGCAAAGCGGTTTGAGCGCTGCCGACGCGTCCGGATCTTGGAGCAACTCCTGCAGTCCCTGCTCCTGGGAAAGCGCGTCGTAGGCCTGGCGCAGGTAATCCAGTTCTCGCAGGACTTTCTTGTCCCCGGTTTTGGCGGCCTTGGCTGTCCGATCGACAGCGCGCTCAGCGGTCTCAAGATCTGCAAGCGCGAGTTCCGTCTCAATGGTGGCAACGTCCACTAGCGGATCCACCTGACCCGAAACATGTGTGATGTCATCATCNCGAAAGGCGCGGACCACATGGATGATCGCGTCTACCTCCCGGATGTGGGCAAGAAAACGGTTTCCCAGACCCTCGCCCTTGGAAGCACCGGCCACAAGGCCCGCGATATCCACAAACTCAATAGCAGTGGGGATGACTTTCGCCGGATTAACAAGCTGGGCAATCGTCTCAAGACGTAAATCAGGGACCTCAACGATGCCAACGTTCGGGTCGATCGTACAGAACGGATAGTTCTCGGCCTGCGCCCCTGCGTGAGTTAACGCATTAAAGAGCGTTGACTTACCGACGTTGGGCAGACCAACAATACCGCAGCGAAAGCCCACTCAGGGTTGTCCTTTTTGTTGCGTGTGCAGCGTCTTCATCACAGGCTCGAGCTCACCCTTTATCAACGAATCAATCTGTCCTAGCGCACGGTCGACAGCATCGAGCATGGCGGCCTTGTCCTCGGGTGAAGGCTTGCGCAGTACCCAGTCACTCACGCCATCACTGTTTCCCGGATGACCGATACCGATGCGCAGGCGGATGAATTCACGCGAGCCGAGTTTCGAGAAGATATCGCGCAGGCCGTTATGCCCACCATGACCNCCGCCCTGCTTGACCCTGACCGTACCGGGCGGCAGATCGAGATCATCGTGCACCACCAGAACCGCTTCTGGCGCAATATCAAAATAGCCACAGACCGCTGCGACCGAACCCCCACACTCGTTCATGAAGGTGGCGGGTTTTAAGAAGCGGACTCGCTGTTGGCCCATACGCGTATCGGCAAGATCGCCAAAGAAACGTGTTTCAGGACGCCAGGGNAAAGGGCGACTGTGCGCCACAGCATCCAGAAACCAGAACCCGGCATTGTGACGCGTCGCATCGTATTGGNCGCCCGGATTACCAAGGCCGCAGACGAGTGAAATAGCCGCCATCGCTTTAATCGATCAGCGTATCAGGGCCGACGCAGCGCCATAGAGCAGCGTTATGTACGGCCCAATGAAACCCCGACTGCTAGTCGCTCTTTCCTTCTTCGGCGTCGGCNGACGATTCTTCCCCAGTCCCCTCAACGGCACCACCCTCTTCAGCCAACACCNCTTCTTCCTCTTCGACCACCTTCGGCGCGGTGATGGTTGCGACCGCAGGATCTTCTCCCTCGTGATAGGCGGTCACCGTCAGTTCAACACCCTCGGGCAGTTGGATATCGGAAAGGTGCAGTGACTCGTTCATCCCCAGCGTCGACACATCCACCGCTATGTACTCGGGCANATCTTTCGGCAAACAGGTGATATCGAGTTCGGTCATGGNATGAGCAAGAATGCCGCCATCCGNTTTNACCCCNGGGGCAACATCTGCCCCCTCGAAGTGCAGCGGTATCTTCATGTGCAATGTTTCAGTTGCCTTGATACGCTGGAAATCCATGTGTAGCACCAGTGGGCGGTGCGGATGCATCTGCACTTCTCGGAGAATAACCTGCTGCGATCCCGCATCTGTTTTGAGGTCGATAATGGCTGAATGAAAAGCTTCTTTCTCAAGGCTGTGCATCACCTGATCGTGATCCAGGGTAACGGTCTCGTTATCCTTGCCTGCCCCGTATACAACCGCCGGAACATGGCTGTCGCGACGCTGGCGCCTACTGGCACCCGTACCGGACACATCACGCGGCTGGGCATTGAGTACATTGTTACTGCTCATTACAAATTCTCCTTAACCTTGCGGTCCTTCGAACCGCTTATTCCATAAATAAAGAACTGACGGAATCGCCGGTGGCGATACGTCGGATCGATTCAGCCAGCAGGCTGGCGACACTGATCTGGCGAATCTTAGTGCTATGCTTTCGCGCCTCGTCAGTCAGTGGAATCGAATTCGTTACCACCACCTCATCCAGTTCGGATTTTTCGATACGCTCGATAGCCTGACCTGAAAGTACCGGGTGGGTGCAACAGGCTTTAACCTGAACCGCACCGGCATCTTTGAGGGCCGAAGCTGCCTCGCACAACGTATTGGCCGTATCGACCATGTCATCCATCAGCACACAACTCCTCTGATCGACTGATCCGATGATATGCATGACCTTGGCTTCATTGGCTCGAGGTCGGCGTTTGTCAATGATCGCGAGCTCTACTCCGAGTTGCTTGGCCATAGCTCGGGCCCGGACCACGCCCCCGACATCGGGTGATACCACCATAAGGTTATCGGGCTCATGCCGCCACAACTCGCCGTTAAGTACCGGTGCCGCATAGATATTGTCTACCGGGATATCAAAGAACCCCTGAATCTGATCTGCGTGCAGATCCATTGTGACCACCCGGTCGGCGCCTGCAACGCCGATCATGTCGGCCGCCAGCTTGGCAGTGATCGCAACCCGGGCGGTACGGGGACGGCGATCCTGGCGCGCATAACCGAAATACGGCATTACCGCTGTGATACGTTCAGCAGATGATCGCCGCAACGCATCAATCATGACCAGCAGTTCCATCAGATGCTTNCTCGCCGGTGCNCAGGTGGGCTGCATGACATAGACGTCNGCGCCGCGCACATTTTCCATGATCTCGACGTTAACCTCGCCATCACTGAAGGTGCTGACGAGCGCGCGACCGATACCCACACCAAGCTGGGCCGAAACTTCGCCAGCCAGGTCAGGATTAGCGTTGCCAGTGAACAGCGCCAGGTCCTCTATCGCCATCGCTTTTCTCGCTGCATTGAAAATCNGCCAAGCTTGTCAAAAATGGCTGGGGTGCCAGGATTCGAACCTGGGAATGCCGGAATCAAAATCCGGTGCCTTACCACTTGGCTACACCCCATCAGGCTCATCAGCAAATGCAGGATTCCGGTTNATTCCGTTGGCGACCACGCCACGGAGTGACAACGGCAACTGCTGGAGAAGTTTTTCACCGGCGCTGCTGTCCGCAACTGTCAAAAAGGCCGCACCGCCGCTTCCCGTCATCCGCGCTGCTCCGAACTGTCCCAACCACTGGAGACAGTCTCCCACCTCGGGAAACCGCCTTCTCGCCACCGGCTCCAGATCATTTCGCCGATCACCTTTAAACGGGCCGGGTATTCTGATTCGCGGGGTGTTTCGTGTCAATTCCGGGTCTGAAAATATGNCCTCTGTAGGCACGCGGACCTCGGGCCAAACCACGCAAAAATGCTGTGGGGGCAGTTCCGCGGGGGTCAACCGCTCACCAATCCCTTCTCCCCATGCCGAGCCGCCACGAACAAACAGCGGCACATCCGCACCNAGAGATTCTGCAAGGTCGGTGAGAACATCCTCCGTCAGGTGGGTTTGCCAGNGGTGATTGAGTGCCACCAGTACCGTGGCGGCATCNGAACTGCCGCCGCCCAGACCCGCNCCAATCGGAATTCGCTTGGTCAGGTGAATTCTTGCCCCAAGGCGGGTACCGCTTATCTGTTGCAGTAAACGCGCAGCACGGACACAAAGATCATCATCGGGTAACTGCGCGGCCCCATCACGCACAATTGCTCCATCACCTGTGAGCTCAAAAGCAAGCTCGTCTCCAAAATCCAGAAGCTGAAACAGCGTCTGCAATTCATGCAGGCCATCCCGGCGCCGGCCCACGATATGCAGGAAAAGATTCAGTTTGGCAGGAGCGAACCAGGATTTCACTGGTCGATCTCCTTTGCACCGGATGCTGACGCCCATTGCTCGATAAAGAGCTTCACCACCAGCACATCACCGCTCATTTGCTCGCGGGCAGTCAATTCACCTATTGTTTTTTTAGAAGCGCTCAACCGTATTTTTCGAGGAAGCAGGACTTCCTGATGCAAAGCGTATTCACGAAACGTGATTTCCCAGCCTTGTTGGTTAAGGAAAATCAGTCTGCCAGCATCATCGATCTCAAGATCGTGCTCCCCGGGCGCCGGCATCCCACGAACCCAGTAGCCCAGCACTTCCAACGGAACGTGCCAGCCCGTGGCGTCGAGGAGCGCTTGACTCGCGGTGGCGGCAAAAAACTCCNCACCTTCGCCATCGCGCAGGNGGGCACCGTCCGGATCGATATCGAGACGGATTCTGCCGCCGCCGAAAGGACCAAAAAGATCGATCTGATCGATGTCNTTATCGAACTTCCAACGCAGATTGGCACTGCCGCCGGNATNAGCGGTNCGCACGCCGATGCGCCCGGAAATATCCCATTGGTCCAGCNTCGCGACCTGCGCGTGATGCTGGCGCCACTTTATTTGTGCCCCACCCTCAACTGCCGGCCCCTTGGGTGCAACACTCGCACATCCCGCGATTATCAAGGTCACTATGACAACGACGAGCCCTCGGGCGGTCACTGACCAAATTTCCGCATCGTATCGTTGAGTATCGAATTGTCAGGATCGTTCTGTCTGCCATTCTGCCAAGCAGTAATAGCCTNCTCTTNGTCGCCCAATTGCCACAACACCTCGCCCAGATGCGCCGCGATCTCGGCATCTGGCCGCTGATCCATGGCGAGCTGAAGATACTCAAGCGCAAGATCAAGATCACCCCGGCGATAATGCACCCAACCCAGGCTGTCGAGGATAAAGGGATCACCCGGTAGCAACGCGAGCGCCTTTTCGATCAGTTCCAATGCTTCGNTCAATCGATCCGTTTTGTCTGCCAGTGTGTATCCCAGCGCGTTATAAGCATGGGCATTCTCAGGATCGATCTCGATAAGGCGCCGCATATCCTGCTCGTGCTCTACCACGCGGTCCATGATCGCCGTCACCAGGCCTCGGGCATACAACAGATCAGGATGATCTGGTATATCGATCAGCGCCGCGTTCAAAAGTTCCAGCGCGTGATCGGACTGCCCGCTGTCACGCAGTACCTGTTCCCGAGCGAGGTAGATTCGGACCTGCTCATCCTGGGACTTAGGTGTGACATCGGCNAGATGTTTAAGCGCTTCCTCGATGCGGCCAGCATCCGCGAGCACAAATCCAATGCGCATCTGTACATCAAAGTAAAACTCAGCAGAGGCGATCTCACGCAACAGATCGAGCGCCTCGTCATACGCCCCCTGCTCACTCAATATCTGGCCAAGGTAAAGGCGAGCGCGATCTTCCTCCGGATAAGTGGCCAAGAGCATCTCAAAGTACGTCTTGGACTCATCCAGGAGGGCAAGACCCTGGCTCAGAATCCCGGCGGCATACAGGGCGTCGAGATTCTGCGGGTCGAACTCAAGCAGTTTCTGAAACTGGCTCAGTGCCGCCAGGTTGTCGTTCCNTTCCGCAAGAAGCCTGCCATACGCGAGGCGCAGCCGCAGTCGGTCCGGGTAGCGATCCAAAAAGCTACTAGCAAAATCCGCTATCGTCGTATCGTCCTGATTTTCCCTGAGATGGGAAAACTTAAGTAACGCGACCTCCTCCCATCCAGGCTTCAGTGCCAGCGCACGATCAAGGGCCATCTGTGCGGCATCCCGCTCACCAGCATGATAGGCAAGCCAGCCGGCAGACAACTGCACCCACGGATTATCATCAAAGCGGGCAGCGACACGTTCCATCAGTATCAACCACTGGCCGGGGTTAGCGGTTCGGCCCAGGATCTGGGCGATGTACTGCGGCAGTTCGGCCTGATCAGGCAGCGTATCGATCAGCGCAACCAGCGTATCGTAAATTTCCTCTTCGCGATTCAGGGCAATCAGCGCCTGAAGACGCAATGCCAAAGCACTTTCCCTATGATAATCAGGATAAATTGACTCTAGCAGTTCACTTAACTCAAGCGCCTGCGCATACTCTCTCGCTTCCATCGACATCGCGAACGCACGCAGAGTGATCTCAAGATTGGAGGACAGCTGNGCCGCCCGGGTCATTGCGCCTGCGGCAGTCGCGGGATCACCACGCCTGCCAGCGATATCTCCCAGGAGATACTCATAAATAAGATCCTGTGAAAGCCCCGCAACGAGAAGTTTCTCCTGCGTGGCCCCGGGTTTCGACGCAATGCCAACACAGCCCCCAAGCGCCAAACTGGCAAGAAGCCCAAAAGAACATAAACCGCTGAGTTTTTTCACGAAAACCACATTCCCAAGNCGTCGCAGATGATAAACCTCAGAATAGCAGAATCACTGTCGACATAGTGAAAGGCGAATCCGGCCGTACGCATGAATGCAGCACTCGGTACGATCGTAAAAAAATCGCAGTGGCCTCCCTGAAAATCATCCAAAAAACGCATAAAATATTGATTCGATGCATCTTCTCGCCTTAGGCCTCAATCACCGCACAGCCGCTGTCGACCTGCGGGAACGCACTGCGTTTTCGCCGGAACAGTTGCCCGACGCCGTGCGCTCATTGACATCGTCATTAGACGTGACCGAAGCCACGATCCTGTCGACCTGTAACCGCACCGAGATCTATTGTCACCAGCAAAATCCAACCAGTGATCCAGTGCTTGACTGGCTCAGGGACTACGGCGATCTACCCGTCCAAGCGCTCGATGGCTCAACCTATGCACTCCCCGGAGAGCAGGCAGTGCAGCATGCGTTTCGGGTTGCTGCCGGTCTTGACTCGATGGTGCTCGGCGAGCCACAGATTCTCGGCCAGATGAAGTCGGCCTTTTCCGTCGCTCATCAGGCCGGAACTACCGGCAAGATTNTGAACCGACTCTTTCAGTACACCTTNTCAGTNGCAAAACAGATCCGCACTGATACCGCGATCGGAGCAAGCGCGGTGTCGGTAGCTTTCGCAGCAGTCGATCTCGCCAAACGTATTTTTTCACGCCTCAATGAACAGACCGTACTCCTGATCGGTGCAGGCGAAACCATCGAACTCGTCGCGCGCCATCTCAAACAGAATGAAGTGCGTCATATTATCGTCGCCAATCGCTCGATCGAGCGGGCCCAGGCCCTGACCGAGCAACTTGGCAGTGAGGCCATTTCTCTGGCAGAAATACCTGAGCGCCTACATGAAGCCGACATTGTGGTTTCTTCAACCGCCAGTACGCTGCCGATTCTCGGCAAGGGCACCGTCGAAGCGGCCTTGCGCCAGCGCCGTCACCGGCCCATGTTTCTGATCGATCTTGCAGTGCCGCGTGACATCGAACCACAGGTGGATGAACTAGAGGACGTGTTTCTTTATACGGTCGATGATCTGCATAAAGTGGTTGCCGAGAACCAGGTATCCCGGCAGGAGGCCGCCGTTGAAGCCGAAAAAATCATCGACTTTCAGGTGGTACGTTTTATGCACTGGATGCGCTCGCTCGACTCGGTGCCGACAATCCGCTCTCTTCGCGACCAGGTCGAAATGTTGCGCGAAGCCGAACTTGCCGACGCCAAACGCCGACTGGCCAACGGNGAAGATCCGGAGCAGGTGCTAGAACATTTCTCCCGAAACCTATCGCGCAAGTTTTCCCACGCTCCGAGTCAAGCGCTCAGGCAGGCGAGCCAGGACGGTAACGCCAGCCTGATCAGCAGTACGCGCCGACTATTCAAACTCAAGCCATAACCATGAATCCCCAAATGCGGGCCAAGCTTGAGCATCTGCTTGAGCGTCGCGAAGAAATCAACGCGCTGCTGGCCGATCCCGGGGTCATTGGCGACCAGAATGTATTTCGCGACCTTTCTATCGAACTCGCTGACATTAGCCCGGTGGTTGACCACTTTGAGCACTATCAGGCGCTCGATGCAGAGATATCAGAGGCTCGTGAAATGGCTGAAGATGACGACCCTGCAATCCGACGGCTCGCCAATGATGAAATGCCGAGACTTCAATCCGAGCTTGAGGGAAATGTCCAGACCCTACGCAAACTGCTGATTCCCAAGGACCCCAACGATCAGCGGAATATCTTTCTTGAAGTCCGGGCCGGCACTGGTGGCGACGAAGCCGCCCTCTTTGCTGGCAACCTTTTTCGCATGTACATCCTGTACGCCGAAAAGCGTGGCTGGCGGGTCGAAATCATGAGCCAGAGCCCCGGTGAACACGGTGGCTATAAGGAAGTGATCAGTCGGGTGGCCGGCCGTGGGGCGTATTCACGACTCAAGTTTGAGTCCGGCGCCCATCGGGTGCAGCGTGTGCCCGAAACGGAAGCACAGGGCCGGATTCATACCTCAGCCTGCACAGTTGCGGTCATGCCCGAGGCAGACGAGATTGACGATGCGGAAATCAGTTCAACAGACCTTCGTGTAGATACCTTCCGGGCTTCCGGCGCCGGTGGACAGCACGTCAACCGGACTGACTCAGCGGTGCGACTGACCCACTTGCCAACCGGTGTCGTGGTCGAGTGCCAGGATGAGCGCTCGCAGCACAAAAATAAAGCCCGCGCGATGTCGATACTGCGATCACGCCTGCTGGAAGCGAAGATCAGCGAGCAAAAAAAGGAAGAAGCCCAAAACCGCCGTGACCTGGTCGGCAGTGGTGATCGGTCCGAGCGCATCCGCACCTACAATTTCCCCCAAGGCCGGGTCACCGATCACCGTATCAACCTGACGCTGTACAAACTCGATGAAGTCCTCGGGGGTAATCTTGAACAGGTTATCGAACCTTTGGTCGCAGAACATCAGGCAGACGAACTCGCGGCGTTGGGTAGTGACTGAGTACCGCGCTGCCGCGCTGGTGCAAGAGGGCATCAGCCAACTCACCGGCTGCAGCGATTCACCCCGACTCGATGCCGAAGTACTGCTGCGGGCTGCCTGCGGCATCAACCGGACGGCACTCGCCCGCGATCCGGATCAGTCCATCGACGCTCAATCTGCTGATGCATTTTTTTCATTTTTGAAACGGCGCTGCCGGGCAGAACCAATCGCCTATATCTTGGGGCGCAAAGAGTTCTGGTCTCTCGAGATTGAACTGAACGACGCTACGCTGGTACCACGCCCGGAAACCGAAGTTCTGGTCGAAACAACCCTTGATGCCATCCCACCTGATACTGCGGTCGATATTGCAGACCTCGGCACGGGTAGCGGCGCAATCGCCCTGGCGCTCGCTATCGAACGGCCCCTCGCGCACATCACGGCTACTGATATCAGTGGAGCCGCGCTTTCAAAGGCGCGGGAGAACGCCAAACGGCTAGGCCTGGATATCCAGTTTGCTGAAGGCGACTGGTTTGCCCCTCTAAAAGGCCGCCGGTTTGATGCAATCGTGAGTAATCCACCCTATGTCCGGTGGAATGACCCGGCGCTGGAAACGACCCCGGCTCGCTTTGAACCTGCCACAGCCCTTTTTGCCGGCGAGGACGGTCTAGACTGTATTCGTGCACTCTGCGCGAATCTCAAGCATCACGTAAAGGCAGGTGGCCTCGTCGCACTGGAACATGGCCATGATCAACAGGACGCTGTCCACGCGCTGTTGTCTGCGGCAGGGCTTGAA
>NHDO01000032.1 GCA_002171735.1 Proteobacteria bacterium TMED61
TGATCAAATTCCTCTGAATTGATAATCGTCTCGACCCCACCGAGCTGTTCTATCAGCTGTGCCTGATCGGCAAAGGCAAGATCGTTCGCTTCGGCAGGATTAAACAAGGCGGACATCTTGTCATGGCAGCGCTTTAAGTCTTCTGCATATTCTGGGTTCTGCGAAAGGTCACACAACTCGTCGGGGTCATTGGTCATATCAAATAACTCTGGCGGATACCCCGGGTAACAGTTGTATTTCCATTTATCCGTTCGCAGCATGAACATGCCAACGGGCGAGCCGCCATCGTGGTATTCAGATAAAACAGCCCGATCTGTGCCGGCACCGTCAATCACTGACTGCAGGGAGAATCCGGGGCGATGAATGTCGTCATCTTCAGCGCCTAGCGCCTGCAGCACCGTGGGATAGATATCCACCAGCGAGGCGAGTGTCTCAACCGTCTCGGCCTTTGGAATCTGTGGCCCACTCATCAGCATGGGGATTCGTGCTGATTCATCGTAAAGCGACATCTTGGTCCACATGCGCCGATCACCGTTGTGATCACCATGATCGCTCGTGTAAATCACCAGGGTGTTGTCGGCCTGTCCTGTTTGGTGGAGAGCATTCATGACTGCGCCCACCTGCGCATCCAGAAAACTACAAAGGCCGTAGTAGGAAGCTCGCGCGATCTGGCGTGTTTGATCATCAAAGCAGTCGTCGTAATTAAAGTGCCTGCGGATAGTCTGGGTTACAGGGTGCTGTGGCAGCGCCTCTTGAGACATGAACCGGGCCTCGTCCATTTCAGAAAGTGGATAGAGCTCATAGAATGCCTCGGGACAGGTCAGCGGGTAATGCGGTCTCAACCAGGATACAAAAAGCGTCCAGGGTTTATCACTTTGGACGCTGGCGGTGTCGTTGAGCCAGTCACAGGCGTTGCGGGTTACTTCAAGATCGTAGTCGGTATAACTGTTCTCGCCGGGGCCGATCTCGGTGGTATAGGCGGAGACATCCAGAACCGCTTCGTGGTCGCGCAGTAGGCCTTTGATCCAGCCGGTACCGTTTCTGATATACAACGGCAGGATTTCGTTTTCAAAACCGTTGTCGTAGTCACTACCGCGATAGTGCAACTTGCCAATCGAGTCGACCCGATGGCCCTGACGTATCAGTTGGTGGCCCCAACTCGTCGGTGTGCCCTCGTAAGCCTGGGCATTGGACCAGCAGCGGTTCTTGTGCACGTACTGCCCGGTGGCAAGCGCCGCCCGGGCCGGAACACAGATCGGTGAAGGGGTGTAGGCCTTGGTAANGACGCNNTNCCGATCNGGGATGCCAGTTGGTCNANATGGGGGGTTTTNACCANCNCATGNCCGGCACAGCCCATCGCNTCNTGNCGATGTTCATCGCTNAAAAGGATCAGTACGTTGGTCTTGTCTGCCACGTNNAGGGTTCAGGAGATGCTGTTACGCCTTGCTTGGCCAAGGCCNAAGAGTTCAGTCTTCCAGCGCGGCCGGATCGAGGCCGGCGACCGCCATCGCCACCGCACGAAAGATCGCCCGNCCCTTGTTCATGGTTTCCTGCCACTCCTGTGCGGGTACCGAATCGGCTACGATTCCGGCGCCGGCCTGAATGTGCAGTTCCCCGTCGGCGATGACTGCGGTGCGGATCGCGATAGCAGTATCCATGTTGCCGTTCCATCCGATGTAGCCGACAGCGCCGGAATAGATGCCCCGGCGTACCGGCTCAAGCTCGCCAATGATCTCCATGGCACGGACCTTGGGCGCGCCGGATACCGTGCCCGCCGGGAAGGTCGCACGCAGCACATCGATGGCGTCAAGGTCATCCTGAAGCTCTCCGGTCACGTTCGAGACGATATGCATCACGTGTGAATAGCGCTCGACCTGCATCTTGGAGGTAAGCTTGACGGTACCGGTAGCCGCGATCCGGCCGACATCATTGCGGCCAAGATCGACCAGCATCAGATGCTCTGCGAGTTCCTTGGGGTCTGANATCAACTCTTCCTCAAGGCGCCGGTCCTCTTCTTCGCTCAAGCCTCTGCGGCGGGTGCCCGCAATGGGGCGCACCGTGACTTCACCGTCTTCCAGGCGCGCCAGAATCTCTGGTGAGGAACCAACAATCTGGAAATCGTCAAGATCCAGAAAATACATATAGGGCGAAGGATTCACTGTGCGCAGTGCCCGGTACAGCGTGATGGGCTCGGCTTCAAAGGGAATCGAAAGACGCTGCGAGAGCACCACCTGAAAGATGTCACCGCTCTGGATATATTCCTTGCAGCGCTCGACGGCGTCTTCGAAGTCCTCNTGGACAAACGATGAACGGAAGTCGCTCTCGTGGACTGCCTGTCCGGCAGCTATCGAGCGCCCTATCGACAGGCTTGAGATCTGCTCGACCAGTTGATCGAGCCGCTCGCAGCCCGAGGCATAGGCGTCGTCCGATTCAGGATCGGTGTGCACCACTATATGAAGACGGCCGCTCAGGTTATCGAAAACCAGAAGCTCNTCAGACACCATCAACAGAATATCCGGCGCCCCCACCGGATCCGGCAGATCGCCAGCGGTAAGATGGGGCTCGATATAGCACACGGTGTCGTAACTGAAGTAGCCNACCAACCCACCGTTAAAGCGCGGCAAGGTATCGAGCTGGGGCACATTGAACTGACGGTGAATGCTCTGAATCGCCGCTAAGGGATCGTCCGTCTCCTGGCGGTGAATCTCTTCACCCTCCTGTTCGATCAGCAGCAGATTACCGCTTACCCGGATCACCGTCGGACATGGCAAACCGATGATGGAGTAGCGGCCCCACTTTTCGCCGCCCTGTACGGATTCCAGCAGATAACTGTATGGCCCCTGCGCNATCTTGAGATACGCGCTGACGGGNGTCTCNANATCTGCCAGCACTTCGGTCTGCAGCGGAATCCGGTTGTAGCCCTCCCGGACCAGACGATCGTATTCGGCNCGTGAAATCATACGATGAGAAAGCCGAGGCTGTTCTCGCCTCCGGGGGTCAATTGGAATTTAACAGAGGCAGTCATGTTGAGAAATCGTTGCACCACAACGTCAACGCTCTGGGTTCGCGCTTTAGCGCCGCGTTGGTCGTTTGCGGCTGACAGGGCTTGGCGTTTGCCGAACCCCCCTTATGACGATTCAACTATCTCCAGAACCTGCGGCAACGAGTCTATCACGGCATCCGGGCCGAGTTCGTAAAGGTCAAGNCCCTGACTGTAGCCGTAACTCACCAACACCACCGGCATCCCGCAGGCACGCGCGGCATGAAAGTCGCTTATCGAATCNCCCACCAGCAGACATTCGTCCGGAGTCAATTCCCATTGCTCAACAGCGTGCTGAAGNGGCAACGGATCTGGTTTTTTCCGAGGCAGATCATCGCCACCAATGATCGGATCGAGATAGTCGCTCAGACCCATNGCCTTGAGCAGTNGCCGGGTAAAGACGCCCGGCTTGTTAGTGACACAGCCGACCCGTCTGCCCGATTGCTGACACTGCGCCAGNGTTTTATCCGCGCCCACATACAGCACACTGTCACGGTGGAAATTTTCCTGATAAAACTTTTCAAAAAGCGGGTACGCCGTTGCCATCAGATCTGTCGGGGCTTCACCNTCAAAATCCCCCGTCAGCGCACGCTCTACAAGACGGCGCGCNCCATTACCAATCCAGCCTCGGGCAATCTCGAGTGCCACGGGTTCTCGCCCGAGCGTTTTGAGCATGTCATTGCAGGCGCCAACCAGGTCCGGTGCGGAATCGATCAGAGTGCCGTCAAGATCAAACAGAATCCCGCGCGCAGGCGTTCTGAAAAAGGGCGCGGGATGAGCCGGATTAGGCTCACTCATGACGGTGATTCAGCCAATGCAGCACGCATTTCGCTGATCACCGTGTCGTAACNGTTCGGATCGCCATCACNGGCAGCGCCGAATATGGCCGACCCGGCNACAAAGGTATCGGCACCGGCAGCATGAATCTTTCCGATGTTATCGACTTTCACGCCACCGTCGATCTCGAGACGAATGTCCCGACCTGACTCATCGATGAGCTTGCGCGCTTGACGCAACTTATCCAGTGTCGATGGCAAAAAACTCTGNCCGCCAAAGCCGGGGTTGACCGACATCAGCAGAATCATGTCGACCTTGTCTATGACGTGCTGCAAAACGCTCAGCGGCGTCGCCGGATTAAATACCAGGCCCGACTTACAGCCCTCGCTGCGGATCAACTGCAGGGTGCGATCAACATGCTCACTGGCTTCAGGATGGAAGGTAATGTAGGAGGCGCCCGCCGCTGCAAAATCAGGAACGATGCGGTCGACCGGCTTGATCATGAGGTGGACATCAATGGGGGCGGTGACGCCGTGCTTGCGCAACGCCGCGCATACCAGCGGGCCAATGGTCAGATTGGGGACGTAATGGTTATCCATCACATCAAAGTGCACGATATCAGCCCCCGAGGCGAGCACGTTGTCGACTTCTTCACCCAGGCGGGCAAAGTCAGCCGAGAGAATCGAAGGCGCAATAAGATTTTCTTTCATCGTCACAATACCTGCCTACGCTAGCGAATCACAATAAAGAGACCCGAATTACCCCGCACCACATTCAGCAGGAGCATCACGTCATCTTCGTCGACGGCCCGCTCAACGTCGTTCAAACTGTAGANNGGCTGCTTGTTGATCGAGATGATGAGATCTCCTTCACGCAGGCCTGCACGCCACGCGAGACTGTTCTGTACCACTTCTACCGCGCGGACACCGCGCTGGCCCTGCGGGCCATCCTGGTCATCGATATCAGCCAGACGAATTCCTTCCAGGCGCTTGTTGATCTTGAGNCCCTGGCCGGCAAGCGGTTCGATGGCGCGAATCCGGATCCGCTTGCTCTGTCGTTGGCCATCACGCAGGAAGCTGACTTCGATCTCCTCGTCGGCCCGGAAAAGACCAATCGTGTTGCGAAGCGAACTGGCGTCGACAATCTCGCGGTCGTTGACCGCGACCACGACGTCGCCTTCCTGCATCCCGGAATCGGCTGCAGCCGAATCGGGAATCACCTGGGAGATCACGGCGCCGCGGGTCGTATCAATCCCAAGCGCTTCGGCAAGTTCCGGNGTCAGGTTCTGCGCAATAACGCCCAGNCGNCCNCGGCGGACCTCTCCGTATTCAATGATCTGGCGGGNGAGCAACTGAACCATGTTGATCGGTATGGCAAATCCGATGCCGATATTGCCGCCCCCGGGTGCCAGGATCGCGGTGTTGATGCCAACCAGTTCGCCACGAAGATTGACGAGCGCACCACCNGAGTTGCCCTGGTTGATTGATGCATCTGTTTGAATGAAGTCCTCGTAATCCTCNATGTTCAGCCCCGAACGGCCGAGCGCACTGATGATGCCTGAGGTGGCTGTCTGTCCGAGACCGAAGGGGTTGCCGATTGCTACGACNAAATCACCCACNCGCAGCCTATCTGAATCCCCCGGATCAATCTGCTGAAGNGCTTCTGCCGCAATCTGGATTACCGCGATGTCGGCATCTTCATCCNCCCCCACGATCTGGGCATCGAAGGCCCGNCCGTCATGCAGGCGCACACTGATCTCGTCAGCNCCNGAGATCACGTGGCTATTGGTAATCACATAGCCCGACTCGGCATCCGTAATTACCCCGGAGCCCAGACTGCTGACCCGTCTCTCACGTTGCTGAGGCGGAGGCGTGCCGAAGAACTTCTCAAAGAAGGGGTCTGTCTGAAAAGGGCTCTGCCGCTCAGTGACCCGGCTTTTGGTATAAATATTGACCACGGCCGGCAGGACCCGCTCGAGCATCGGTGCGAGACTCGGCAGCGGCTCACCTTCCACCGCCATAGGCAGCGCTGCGCCCGCAGCCGAGGACAGAGTGAGTGCGCTAGCGAACCACCAGCCTAGAAGCCACCATCGAATCTGTTTCATGGATAAACCGAGAGAAAAAGTGTTGCGCCCCCGTTGCTTACGGGGAACGTAATTATAACAACGCCGGATTCGATCAGTTCAGGCAGCGTCGTTGGTGATGCCGTGGGGCACATGGCCGGTGGGAACATAGCGGCGCGCAGATTCGCAATGGCCGGTCTGATCGTCGAAGAAAATATCGGCGCCAAAAGTCTGCAAAAACTCACCTTTATCCAGACCGCCCAGAAATACCGCCTCGTCAATCCAGATATCCCACGCACGCAGAGTGCGAATCACCCGTTCATGCGCGGGAGCACTGCGGGCCGTAAACAACGCGGTTCGGATGGGCGCCTCGTTGCGCGGCCATTTCGACTGCAGGTGGTGCAGGGACTGTAGAAACTTCCTGAACGGGCCGCCGGTCATAGGTGTCGAGGCCATCTTCTTCTCTGACGCCGCGAACGCGGCCAGCCCTTGGGACTGGTAGACCCGCTCGGAATCATCCGCAAAGAGCACCGCATCTCCGTCGAAGGCAATACGCAACTGGCTGTTTCGTTCCAGATGCGTACGCGAGGGCAGAATCGTTGCAGCGGCGATGTTGGCCTGCAGAGCCTGACGCACGTTGGCGGGATCCGCTGAGAGGTAGAGATCNGCGCTAAAGGGNGTGACGTAGCGGAAAGGACTCTCACCGCCCGAGAAGGCCGCGCGGGTGATGTCGAGCTGGTAGTGGGCAATAGAATTAAAAATTCGAAGTCCCGTGTCGGCGCTATTGCGCGAGATCAGCACGACCTCGACGCCGCGTTGTTCACCTTCCGTTTGGTTGAGCGCCAGCAGTTTCTGCACCAGAGGGAACGCCACACCAGGCTGGAGTAATTCCTCCTCATGCTCNACCTGATACCGACAATAGGCCTCGACNCCCTCCTCAACATAAATCTGGTGGCCGCTCTCAAGATCGAACAACGCGCGCGAAGAGATCGCGACAACAAGCGGGCTTTGTTCAAGATTGGCCATCACCTCAGTCTATCACTGTAAAAGGAAGTCACGAGCCCCTCCCAATGCGTCGCCAAAAGCCCGCGCCGAGTAGCAGCGCGCACAGGCCAAGCACCGGTAGATTTCCCCAGCGCACGAACGGCGTGGTACCGCTCATCGGCTGCACGCTGCCTCGCACCACCGTACGCACGAACTGCGGCGCCACGGTNCCCACCTGGCCTTTTGCATCAATCAATGCCGACAGCCCATTGTTGCTGGAACGGATCATGGGGCGGCCGGTTTCAATTGCCCGGGCCCGCGCCATCTGCAGCCGCTGGTGCGGCGCCAGGGAGTCGCCGAACCAGGCGTCCTCACTGAGATTGGCGAGTATCTGCGCCTGCGGCAAGGCCGCGTTAATCACGTGGCTGAAGGCATCCTCATAACAGATGCTNACGCCGATGNGATGGCCCGCAAGTTGCATCGGCGGCTGTGGCAGTGGTCCCGGCGAGAAATCTGACATCGGAATACTAAGATAGTCGAGTATCCGGGCGAGCAGCCCAGGCATGGGCAAATATTCGCCGAAAGGCACCAACTGGTGCTTGCGATAGAGAACGGACTTATCCCCGACGCCAAGCGCTACGTTGTAATAGGCGGCATCCGGTGCTAACGCCTCACGCGCCAATATCCCGAGAAGAAAATCCGCTTCATGATTTCTGAGGCGTGCGATAAACCCGGGATCAATCTCGTCGAGATACGCCGACAGTGCCGCCTCTGGCCAGACGATAAGGTCTGCGCCTGAGAGAGGCTCGCTATCTGCAAGATAGTCTCTCGCGATCGCGTCGGTTTTGTGGCTCTGCCATTTGTCATTAAGTGAAACGTTGTGCTGTACGAGGGCAACATTGATGGGCTCACCGGCAGGTTGAACAAAAGCCGGTGCCTGTATGAGCGCCACAGAACCAAGCAAACCCAGAAGCACCGCGCCCGGGAGCAATCTCGACCGCCCGGCCAGGAAAACAACCGCTACCAGCGCACCGGCGCCGAGGCCGACCCAGAGACTGACGCCCAGGACTCCTGCAATAGGCAGCAAAGCGGCAAGCGGGGTATCGACCTGGCTATAACCAAGATAGAGCCATGGAAAACCGCTAAGGAGGTTGCCTCGCAACCACTCGCTGAGGACCCACAAGGCCGGCATCACCAGCATGGCACGAAGGGCGGGGCTCTTCGGCCCGATGCGGGCTTGAAGTCCCCCAACCAAGGTCGGATAGAGTGCCATCAGGGCTGCAAAAACCATCACGGCGGCAGCCGCCAAAGGTGCAGGCATATTGCCAAACTGATTGAGACTCACGTATATCCACGAGACACCGCTGAGCGCCATCGCCAGACCAAAAGCAAAGCCTTGCAACGCGGCCTGCCGAGCAGAGGCTCGCCACCAGCAGCCATAGAGCACTGCCAGTGTGAGCGGTGCGAGCCAGAACAGGTCAAATGGCGCAAAGGCCAGCGGACAGGCAAGACCGGAGAGTGCAGCCGCGGCTATTCGCATCGCGCTGCCGGACAAACGCATGAATCTACTGCGCCGGGGTTTCGTCAGCCGACAGAAGCGTGATGCGCAAAAGGCGCGGCCGACGGCTGTCTGCGCTCAGCACCTCTGCCGTAAACTGATCGAACTTGATCGTCTCGCCACGCCGCGGCACATGACCCAGCGACCCGGTCACGAGCCCCCCCATGGTGTCGTACTCCAGCGGGTCAAGATTCAAACCGTAGAGTTGGTTAAAACTTTCGACGGGGAGCATAGCCTTGATCACGCAGAAACCGGAACCTCGTCGCAGCACCATGCCTGTAGCGCCATCGAGATCGTGCTCATCCTCAATGTTGCCGACAATCTGTTCAAGGACGTCCTCAATAGTAACCAGGCCCACAACGCTACCGTATTCATTCACCACGATCGCCATATGATTGCGGCTGTCGCGAAACTCCTGGAGGAGTACATTGAGTCGTTTGCTCTCGGGGATAAACACCGCGGGGCGCAGGACCGTCGCCCAGGGAAGTCCGTTACTCCCGCTTTGCTGCTGGCGATGCAATAAATCCTTGGCCAACAGGATACCCACCACACCGTCCTTATCGCCGTCCGTTACCGGAAAGCGCGAGGGTGCAGCCTCGGGGATCGCCGGCAGCACTTCTTCGAGGGTCTGGTTAACATCAACCGTCACCATCTGGCCGCGGGAAACCATCACCTGCTCAACCTGGAGATCGGACACCTCGATCACTCGACGCATCATCTGCAGGGTATCGTCATCGACCAGGTCAGCACGCCGCGCGACATTCAGGGTGGAAAAAAGATGCTCGCGGGTCTGCGGAATACCACGCAGCAGGTAGCGCAGATCCTGCCACCAGCCTGGGCGTGAAAATACGCTACGTTTTTTTTCGTTCTGCACGACAGTATCAGACCGTCTGGTAGGGATTCTTGATCCCGAGGGTGGCGAGCACATCCGTCTCCAGTTGTTCCATCACTGCTGCCTGGGAATCGCTTTGATGATCATGGCCGTGCAGGTGCAACACCCCATGCACCACCAGATGGGCAAAGTGGTCCTCAACTTTTTTTCCCTGACTCAGCGCCTCACGTTCGACCACAGACGGGCAGACGACAATGTCGCCGAGCGGATGCTCCGCTGCCGGGAGACCGGGCAACGCCTCAACAGGAAAGGAGAGCACATTGGTTGACCCCGGGCGGGCACGAAAACGTGTGTTGAGTTCTATCATTTCAGTCTCGTCAACCATGCGCACCGTTAGGCTGGCGCCCGCATCCTGAAACACAGCGAGTGCTGCAGCCGCCCAGTTGCGGACCTGCTCAACGGTTGGTTCATCACCGTGGCCACTTGCCAGCTGTACCTCTATCGCGGGTTCCACTCAGGCTGACTGACCCTCCTTTTCATAGGCCTCGATCACGCGTTGCACCAGCGGGTGGCGAACCACATCCTGGGGTGTAAAGCGGGTTACGCTGAGACCCTTGACGGACGACAGCAACTCCACGGCGTGGACCAGGCCCGAACGGGTGTCGCGCGGAAGGTCGACCTGTGAAGGGTCGCCGGTAATCACGGCCTGGGAACCAAAGCCCAGGCGGGTAAGAAACATTTTCATCTGTGACTCGCTTGTGTTTTGCGCCTCATCTAAAATGACAAAGGCATGACTCAGCGTTCGACCACGCATGTAAGCGAGCGGCGCCAGTTCAATGACATGGCGCTCCATCAGGCGGCCCACCCGCTCAAAGCCCAGCATCTCGTAAAGCGCGTCATACAACGGCCGAAGGAAAGGGTCGACTTTCTGCCCAATGTCACCCGGCAAAAATCCCAAGCGCTCCCCTGCTTCAACCGCCGGACGAACCAGTACGATTCGATCGACCGTTTCCTCGGCAAGCGCCTGTACCGCACAAGCAACTGCCAGGTAGGTCTTGCCGGTGCCGGCCGGTCCGATACCGAAGTTGATATCGTGCCGCAGAATGTTTCCGAGATAGCGCTTTTGGTTAGGGCTCTTGCCCCGGATCATGGCCTTGCGAACCCGGATGACCACATCATCGGGTCCGTCTTGATCGTTGAGGCCTTGTCTTGGGATCTGGCTGATCGCAACCTGGATTTGGTCGGGGCTCAGCGATGCGCCATTGCCGCTGTCCGCATAGAGCGCACAGAGCACGTCCTGCGCGTTGCGGACATCCTGATCCTGACCATCAACACAGAAGAGATGCCCACGATGGGAGATACGCACACCAAACCCCTCCTCTACCTGCTTGAGGTGAGCGTTGTGCTCTCCACACAGGTCGGCCAGGCGCTGATTGTCCTCGGGATCGAGAAGGAAGGTGACGGGTTGGGTGGGGTTGTTCAATCCAGTACTGATGCTCCACGCGAAGCAGGCGTCATCATAGCAGAAGTTGGAGGCATAGCCCCAAGCACTTCGGCCCTTAAGGAATTGGGTAATGCTTCCGTAATACGCACATCACGAAAATCACCGATTGAGGCCTCACCAGCAGCGAAATTGACCACACGGTTGTTTTCGGTGCGTCCACTCAAGTGCCCGGCATTTTTACGCGAAACGCCGTCCACCAAGATGCGGTGATTGGTGCCCACCATCCCCGCACTGATGGCAGCGGCCTGTTTGTCGATCATTGCCTGCAACCGCGAAAGCCGGTCCCGTTTTTCTTCCATCGGGACATCATCCGGAAGCGCAGCAGCGGGTGTGCCCGGCCGGGCGCTGTAGATAAAGCTGAACGAATGATCAAAGCCAATGCGCTCGATCAAGTCCAGGGTCGCGTTGAAATCATCGGACGACTCCCCGGGAAACCCGACGATGAAATCGGAAGACAGGCTGATATCGGGCCGCGCCTTGCGCAGGCCTGTGATGATGGCTTCGTAATCCGCTACCTGGTAGCGCCGCTTCATCGCTGACAGGATGCGGTCCGAACCGCTCTGCACCGGCAGGTGCAGGTGACTCACCAGTTCCGGTACCTGGCGATACGCATTAATCAACGCGTCGGTGAAATCCACCGGGTGTGACGTCGTATAGCGAAGCCGGTCGATGCCCTCAACCGCAGCGGCGTACGCCAGCAGCTCGGCAAAGTCGATGGCGCCACCGCCGTGACGGGCACCGGCATATGCATTCACATTCTGGCCGAGCAGGGTGATTTCACGCACCCCCTGTTCGGCAAGTTCGACGATCTCGGTGATGACTTCGTCAAACGGGCGGCTGAACTCCTCACCGCGCGTGTAGGGTACGACACAGAAAGTGCAGTACTTGCTGCAGCCTTCCATCACCGAAACATAGGCCCGGGGTCCCTCGCTGCGCAGCGGGGCGAGCGCGTCAAACTTTTCAATCTCCGGAAAACTGATGTCAATGCGCGGACGCCGCTCACGCTGCAGCGCTTCGATCATGGCCGGAAGCCGATGATAGGTCTGGGGTCCAAAGACAAGATCAACATAGGGTGCCCGGCGCAAGATCAAATCACCCTCCTGGCTGGCGACACATCCGCCCACGCCGATCACCAGATCGGGTCGCTGCTCCTTCCATTTTCGCCACCGGCCCAATTGGGAAAAAACTTTCTCCTGAGCCTTTTCCCGGACTGAACAGGTGTTCAGCAACAGCATGTCCGCCTGCTCGGCCTCATCCGTGAGTACCATGTTGTGTGACGCTGCCATAAGGTCGGCAATACGAGTCGAGTCGTATTCGTTCATCTGGCAACCGAAGGTCTTTATATAGAGTTTGCGTGTCATAAATACTTTTAGGGAAGATTTCGGCGCCCGTCTCAGGGACCCAAGACCAATTTAACCACCAGCGGGCGGTCTTGTGGGAAGAAGCTGCGCCTCATCCACAAGACGGGTCTGCCCTTTGGCAAGGGTCTCACGCTGTTGCTCAAAGTGTGCACGCACCGCCTGCGGCATCGCCACAGGCCTGCCGGTGGCGCGGTCAATAAACACGTGGACAAAAAACCCGTTGGCACTCGAGATATCGTCATTGGGCATAAAGACAGCAGTTTCATAGCGCACGCTGCTGTTACCTAGGTGTGCGATCCGTACGCCGATATCTACATGGCCAGACACCGCCACCGGCTTCAAAAAAGAACACCCATTTTCAGCGGCAAGTGGAATGACGGGATCGACCTGCCAATCAAGGCCGGTCTCACGCAGCAGCGTCAGGATCGCCGTTTCAAAGTAGCGGTAGTACTCCACATTGTTGACGTGCCCGAGCATGTCATAATCACTCCAGCGCGTGACAACGCGAACGTGCAGTGCGTAGTCTTCACGCCTTGAGAGGCTGGACCCCTGAGCCTGCTTCTTCACGCCTTCCATCAACAGGATTCGCTCCCATGCCAAGTCCGGTTGGACATGTCTTGTTTGCCTTCGCGATATCCGGAATCCCAAAACCTCGCGAGGTGTTTACGCAATGGTGGCCAGTGCTGGTGCTCTTCACCGCCATCGCACCCGACCTCGATTTTCTGCCCGGGATGTTGCTCGGTGATCCGAACCGCTTTCACCATGGTCCAACTCACTCGATCGCGGCCGCTGGTGTTTTCACCGTAGTGCTCGCGCTGATCTTCCGGAGTCTGTCGAAAGTACAGATCTTTGTCATCTTTGCGGTATACCTGGGTCATGTGCTGGCTGACAGCCTGGCGGCAGACTTGGGCGCCCCGTATGGCGTGCCGCTGTTGTGGCCTTTCGATGATCATTACACTATCGCGCCGGTCACCGTGTTTAGCAATTTCAGTCACGGTGCTCAAGGTGCGGACGTTGCCGGCGTAATCCGGGACATTTTTTCCTTGCACAACCTGTGGGCCGTGGTTATCGAGCTGGCGATTTTAGGTCCGTTGTTATGGTTGACAGAGCGTTGCCGCCGTCGAAAGCCTTCCTGATTCCTTGGCGCAACATAGGGAAGTTCAGTCCCAACGGTCGTCTCTCACCCACACGACGCCATCTTCTATACGAACCGGGAATACGTGCAGACCTTCGTAGGCGGGAGGAGACAGCACCTCTCCGGTCCGAAGGCAAAAACGGGCGCCGTGGCGCGGGCACTCGATGGCACCATCCACAATGCAGCCGCCTGAGATGTCACTGCCGTCATGAGTGCACAAATCTTCCAGCGCGACGATGTCGTCGCCGAGACGCGCCAGTACCAGCGCGTCGTCATCGAGCGTGGTGGCAAAAGGCGTTCCCGCCTGCACCTCATCAGCGTGTGCAACACGGACCCACTCGCTCATCAGAAAATTCCGAGTTCGAGCCGCGCCGCCTCACTCATGACTTCGGGACCCCAGGTCGGATCCCAGACCAGTTCGACGACAACATCGGAGACCCCATCAACCCCGCGTGCCGCCATCTCCACCTCACCCGGCAGCGATTCTGCCACGGGGCACATCGGTGAAGTCAGGGTCATGTCGATCGCGACCTTCCCTTCTTCGGTAATATCGATCCGGTAGATCAGACCGAGGTCATAGATATTGAGCGGTATTTCAGGATCATAGACCCCTCGTACGCCGGTCACCACGCGCTCGAGCAGGGTCTCATCGGGGGCGACCGAGGCAAGCCGGACGGAGGGCGGATGGTCCGTGGCACTAGAGGTCTCAGACTCACCCGCCACATCGACAGGATCCATCGGCTCAGTTTCAGTTGTTTCGGATTCGGTGCTGATCATATGACGGTTATATTCAATTTATCTGTTTGAAGGATACGATACGCTAGGCAGCAGCCCCCGGCGGCACAGCCGGGGACAACTGACCTGAGACCTGCGATGCAAGATAACTCTGCAGCGCCAAGGGCGTTACGGTCTCGAGAACCTCGGCGGCGAATGCCTGAGTCAGCATACGTCGCGCTGTCTCCCGATTAATGCCACGCGAAACCAGATAGAAAAGGGCGGACTCATCCATCTGCCCCACGGTCGCGCCGTGAGCACATTTCACATCATCCGCATAAATTTCCAGTTGGGGTTTAGTGTCAATTTGTGCATCCGCAGAGAGCAGCAGGTTCTGGTTGCTTTGCTCGGAATCGGTTTTCTGAGCGTGCGGCTGCACTACGATCCGGCCATGAAAAACCGCGTGGCCCCGATCACCGAGCACACCTTTGTAGCACTCACGACTGGTACATTCAGGAGCGTTATGCGAAATGTGGGTGTGGTTATCGACATGACAGCGGCCAAAGGCAAGGTAGGCCCCGTCGAGGTTTGCGTGAGCCTGCGGCGCATCAAGGTTGACCCGGGCATCGTTGCGAACCCATGCCTTTCCCACGGTAACCGTGGTCGCTTTAAGTTTGGCAGACTGGGCCAGGCGAGCGAACAGCCCACCCACATGAAAGGTACGCTCGGCCTGATCCTGCACACAGCAGTAGTTTAATGCTGTGTCCTTGGCGAGGATGATCTCGGTGAGAGAATTGCTGAGAGTCCGCTCTGCACCAAAAGAGATATGACGCTCGATGATACTCGCGTGGCTGCCCTCGCCGAGGATGACAAGATTGCGCGGCAGGCTCAGGAAACCCTCGCCACTGCAACCGGAAACGAAGAGCAGTTCAATGGGCTTTTCCAGTTGGACGCCCGCTGCGACCTCCACCAGAGCGCCGTCACCCACAAATGCCGAGTTCATCGCGGCAAACCCGTGCGGCATCTCGCCCATAGCAGATCCTAGCCGGTCGACAATGGAGTCCGGATCTCGCGTCAGTGCTTCAGCAAGGCCCGCAACCTGAACACCTTCCGGCAGGCCTTTGGTTTTTGAACGGTGCGCCAGGTAAAAGCCATCGGCGAAAACGAGTTGCCAGGCATCCAGATTTTCAATGGCTGATCCGGCAATAAAGTCCTGCGAACAATCAACGCCCGATACTGCCGGGCTGAAACGGGATCGGGTGATGGGCTTGATAGAGGTGTACTTCCAGTCCTCATCGCGCTGGGACGGCAAACCACGCTCGCCGAGAATCTCCAGCGCTTCCGAACGGCTGCGATCTAGCGCTGCGACACCGGCTGCTGGCAGTTCACCAGCGCGCGCCTGTTGCGCCTCCACGTAGGACACGGCATGGCTTTCCATAGCACTCATGCGGTAGCCGCGTCGGCAGCGGTTTCGATCCAGCCGTAACCGCGCTCTTCGAGATCCAATGCCAACTGCTTGTCACCGGAACGCAAGATTTTACCGCCCGCCAGGACATGCACCTGATCGGGAACGATGTAATCAAGCAGGCGCTGATAGTGCGTGACCAGAATGATGGAACGATCCTCTGATCGCAACGCGTTGACACCACCCGCAACGGTTTTCAGTGCATCGATATCAAGACCCGAATCCGTTTCATCGAGGACTGCGAGGCTGGGCTCCAGCATCGCCATCTGAAAGATTTCGTTGCGCTTTTTTTCGCCGCCTGAGAAACCCTCGTTGACCGAACGGTAGAGAAATTCCTCTTTCATCTCGACCAATTTGAGCTTTTCGCGAACCAGTTTAAGAAAATCGAGTGCGTCGAGTTGCGGCTCACCACGATGACGGCGTGCAGCGTTCAGTCCTTCCTTCAGCAGCGCAATGTTCGCGACACCCGGAATCTCCACCGGGTACTGGAAAGCCAGGAATACCCCCTCGCGCGCACGATCCTCAGGCGCCATCGACAACAGGTCATTTCCCATGAACGTAACAGACCCATTGGTGACCTCATAGTCGTCACGCCCCGCGATGACATTGGCCAGCGTGCTCTTGCCCGAGCCATTCGGCCCCATGATGGCATGTACTTCTCCCGGACCTACCTCCAGGTTGAGGCCATTCAGAATGGCTTTTCCATCAACCGTCACTTTCAGATCGCTTATTTTTAGCATGTTGTTATTGAAACTCCGTACTTCAAACCCAATCCACCCGAGCGGTCAGTCCCGCCCAGAAAATCATCCCACCGCACCCTCAAGACTGATGCCCAGCAGTTTTTGCGCCTCCACGGCGAACTCCATTGGCAACTCGCGGAAGACCTCTTTACAGAACCCGTTCACGATCATCGATACCGCATCTTCCTCGGAGAGTCCGCGCTGGCGACAATAAAACAACTGATCCTCGCCGATCTTGGAGGTAGTTGCTTCGTGCTCGATCGTGGCCGTGGGATTTTTGACCTCGACATACGGGAATGTATGCGCGCCGCACCGATCTCCCATCAAAAGAGAATCACACTGTGAGTAGTTGCGCGCCTGCTTTGCACCCTTTAAGACCTTGACCAAACCCCGGTAAGCGTTCTGCCCGCGACCGGCCGAGATGCCCTTGGAAATAATCGTACTGGAGGTATGCTCTCCGATATGGACCATTTTGGTCCCAGTATCCGCCTGCTGGCAGTTATTGGTCAGCGCAACGGAATAGAATTCGCCGACCGAATGATTACCCTCCAGCAGCACACTTGGATACTTCCAGGTAATGGCCGAACCCGTCTCAACCTGGGTCCATGAAATCTTGGCGTTGTCGCCCCGGCAGGCACCGCGCTTGGTCACGAAATTGTAGATNCCGCCTCGGCCCTCTTCGTCACCGGGATACCAGTTCTGCACCGTNGAGTACTTGATCTCGGCATCCTTCATTGCTACGAGTTCCACCACGGCCGCGTGAAGCTGGTTTTCGTCGCGCATCGGTGCCGTGCAGCCCTCGAGATAACTCACGTAACTACCCTCATCAGCGATGATGAGGGTCCGCTCGAACTGCCCGGTATTCAGAGCATTAATCCGGAAATAGGTCGACAGCTCCATCGGGCAACGCACCCCCTTGGGCACGTAGACAAACGATCCCTCGGTAAACACAGCCGAATTCAGTGCCGAATAGAAGTTATCACTCGGTGGCACCACCGAACCCAGATACTCCCGAACGAGCTCCGGATGATTCGCCATAGCCTCGGACAGCGGGCAAAAGATCACACCGACTTCGGCGAGTTTGTCCTTGAAGGTAGTCGCCACCGACACGCTATCGAATACCGCATCGACCGCGACGCCGGCCAGCGCCTTTTGCTCTTCCAGCGGAATCCCCAACTTTTCNTAAGTTTCNAACAACTTGGGATCCACCTCGTCCAGGCTTTGNGGTCTGTCCTCGTCGCGCTTCGGCGCCGAGTAATAACTGATCGCCTGAAAATCGATGGGGTCGTAATGAACGTGTGCCCATTCAGGACACTCCATGGCCTGCCAGCGTTGAAACGCCTCCAGCCGCCACTNCAGGATAAAGTCCGGTTCCGATTTTTTGCCAGACAAAAAGCGGATCACGCTTTCGTCTAGGCCAGGTGGCAACGTCTCCGCCTCAATGTCGGTGACGAATCCTTCCTTATATTCACGNCCGACCAGTTCGCCGAGTTCTTCAACAGCTGTATTCACTTACCTTACCTCAGATTTAAGTATCAGAAGGGGATGTCTTACTTCAGGCTACCAATAACAGCATCGGCTTCCACAACGACGGTTTTCAGACGTCCCGTCCGCAGGCCCTCGCGGACCGCTTCCTGACGTTCCGCGACTGCAATCACCTCCGGCCGGTGGACCAGTTCACCCAGGGTAATGCCGTTCAGGAATTCGAAAATCTTATCGCTGAGCTCCATCCATAACTCGTGCGTNAGGCATTTCTCACCATCGAGGCAGTCAGAGTTACCGCCACAACGGGTCATGTCGGCTTTTTCATCCACCGCGGAAATCACCTCGGCGATCGAAATCGCGTCCATTTTTCGGGCCAGCCGATAACCTCCGCCGGGACCCCGCGTGCCTTGAACCAACCCGGACTTTCGCAACTTGGCAAATAATTGTTCCAGATAGGAAAGTGAAATCTCTTGATTTACCGCAATATCCTGTAACGTGACCGGTCGTTTCCCNTCCTGCAGGGCAAGATCCAACATGGCAGTCACCGCATATCGGCCTTTCGTCGTCAACCTCATCTTTGTCTACTCCTTTAAAACTACAGACTCTTCATCAGTCTCGGAAAAACGAGCTCTGATCGTTCTATTAATTACCAAGCGTAATTATAGGTAATTCGCCGTGAAAACCAAGTAAAGAACTCGGTTTTTAGCCATCGCAGATCCTGATCCAGCCACTTTTCCCGGCAGCGGACCCAATTCCATCAACGCGGATCTCGCGGGCGCCATAGTGATGCCGCGAGAACAATCCCGCCACTCACGGTAAATCCCGTAACCAGAAGATCGGCAGTCGCACCAAACTCCCAAAATCGGGAAAGCAGTGTAACGGCGATTGCCGCGAGCAACAGCGCCGCCCCTGCTGCCAGGCCATTTCGCTGGCGGGTGTAGGCGTTGAGTGCACGCTCCAGAGACTTTTTTTCCGCATCATCGCCNGTGCGAATNTAGAGCTCACCGTCACGCTGTCGACGCAACAACTCATGCATCAGNCCNGGCAACTCGGGCAACAAAGGCAGAACCNCCGGCAGCTCGCGTCGCAGCGTCTTGATAAAAGCTTTGGGTCCGATCTGTTCACGCATCCACTGCTCAAGATACGGCTTGGCGGTCTCCCACAAATCCAGCTGTGGGTACAGCTGCCTGCCAAGGCCCTCGATGTTGAGAAGCGTTTTCTGCAGAAGTATCAACTGGGGCTGAACGGGCATATCAAAACGCCGCGCCACTTGAAACAGTCGGAGCACCAGATGGCCAAAAGAGATCTCACTGATTGGCCGGGCAAATATCGGCTCACAGACGGTACGCACCGCAGCTTCAAATTCATCCACCCGAGTGGATGCAGGCACCCAACCCGCCCGCAGATGAGCCATGGCGACCGCCCGATAGTCCCGGTTGAAAAAGGCCAGCAGATTCTCGGCGAGATACTGCTTATCTGTCTCGCCNANGGTGCCCATGATTCCGAAATCTACCGCTCGATACTGCCCCGCTTCGCTCACAAAGATGTTGCCGGGATGCATGTCAGCATGAAAGAAGCCGTCACGAAAAGCTTGGGTAAAGAAAATCTCCACGCCATTATGGGCAAGTTTGCGAAGATCAACTCCCGCCTTCTTGATCGCCCCAATATCGCGAATCGGAATACCGTCNATACGCTCCATCACCAGCACTTCGCGCCGGCTGTGATCCCAGTAAACCCGGGGCACGTAAATCATTTCGGAATCTGGGAAGTTGCTGCGCAACTGGCTGGCGTTAGCCCCTTCACGCATCATGTCCAGTTCATCATGGACGGTTTTGTCGTAATCGGCGACAACCTCAAGCGGTCGCAAGCGTCTGGCATCCGGCCAGTGCCGATCTGCCAGCCGTGCTAACTGATAGAGCAATCCCAAATCCTGATCGATCACCGCCTCAATCCCGGGTCGCACCACCTTGACGACGACTTCAGTGCCGTCTTTGAGACTCGCCCCATGAACCTGTGCGACGGACGCCGAAGCCAGCGGTTCGAGATCGAAAGTGGCGAAGTGTTCTGAGAGCGATGCGCCCAGAGATCGCTCGACGACCGCCTTCGCAGACACCCCTGNAAACGGCGGCACATCATCCTGGAGTCGAGTGAGCTGCACCGCAATGTCCGGGGGAATCAGGTCTGGACGGGTCGACAGGGCCTGGCCGAACTTGACAAAGACTGGCCCGAGNTCCTCCAACGCTTCGCGCAGACGCTGGCCCCGCTCGGCGGAACGGTCACAGAACCAGAAACCAGGCAGAAGCCAGAGGACAAACCGATACGGGCGTAAGAGATGCAGCCGAAAAACAAACTCATCCAGCCCGTGGCCCACCAGAACATGGACAATGCGCAGCAGGCGCCAGGAACTGCTTCGGCTCATGAGGTCTTATCCGTGTGCGACAGCGGCCTGCAGCCGCTCGATCCGCTGCTGAAGACGCGCCATATCGTCACGCAGCGTTTCTACATTATCAATAAAACGCTCTGCACGGGGCCTGCTTGCNAGNAGGCGTGTCTCCTCAACCAGTGTTTCAGCAATCCCGGCCGCACCCGAATCCGCTACGCCTTCCGACCAACGNTTCAGGGCCCGCACACCATTCGCGGCCTTGCGAGCTAACGTATCGCCCACTACCTGTGCAAGCGCTTCCTCAGCATCGAAATCGAGCGCCGAGAACAAGGCTTTGATGTCAAGCATCGACTGNGCATCACCTTCGATACGCACTGAACCATCCCGAAAAAGTTCAGGATCAGCGCCCGNCCGGCAAAGCTCNATGAGNCCACCGGGCGTACCGGAGACCGTGACATCCGGCGCTGGGTCGGGCTTATCAATTATGCGAACAGCGCCACACGCTACCGTGGCGTAACCGGTCGCCGTCACACCCCGAATCGAGACAGCAACAACCCGGCCCTCGAGGTTATGCAAATGCGTATCGGCGCCCGAATCACGGATGACCCGNTTCAAGACCGCTTCTAAACGAGAGCTGATGGCATTCACAGGATAATGCTCAGTATCGAAAACCTGTGTGCACNGCGACGATGCCNCCNCTGAGGTTGTGGTATTCCACATCCTCAAGGCCCGCGTCTGTCATCATCTCGCTCAGCGTATCCTGGTTAGGGTGGCGTCTGATGGACTCCACCAGGTATCGGTAACTGGGTTCATCGCCTGTAACCATCTGGCCCAGCGGCGGAATCACCGAGAAGGAGAAAAGATCGTAGGCGCGGGACAGCAGATCTGATACCGGATGCGAAAACTCGAGGATCAACACGCGGCCGCCCGGCTTTAGCATGCTTGTCATCGATGCCAGTGCCTTGGGAATACGGGTCACGTTGCGAAGGCCGAAAGCAATGCTCACACAGTCAAACCGATGCGGTGCGAAAGGCAACGTTTCGGCATCGGCGAGTAATAAATCGATATTGGGGCCGATACCTTGGTCGAGCAACCGTGCACGACCACACTCCAGCATGCTCTGATTGATGTCCGTCATCACAACTCGACCCGATGTCCCCACGTACTTTGCAAACCGTCTTGTCATATCGCCGCTGCCGGCGGCCACATCAAGAACATGATGCCCCACACGC
Source organism: Proteobacteria bacterium TMED61 (assembly GCA_002171735.1). Lineage (GTDB taxonomy): Bacteria > Pseudomonadota > Gammaproteobacteria > Arenicellales > UBA868 > UBA868. Next base: position 21,273 of record NHDO01000032.1, read on the forward strand.
ACGCCGCTTCGAGCCACGGCAAAATCTTTCCACAGACGNTGGCTCCCGAGAGACATCAGGTCGTTCATCAGATCGTAACGACCTGCGACTGAGGTGAAGACNTCACCGACCTTGTCTGCCTTCTGCGCTGACGCTACCTCACGGAAACCAAAATGTGTCGACCCCTCGTTCATCGAACGGCTGTTTCAATGTGAAGGGTGGAGGAACTCATGCCGTTGGTTGACGTTCGTAACCCGCTTTTTCCAGTTCTTCCAAATAGGCTTGCCAGTAGGCTTCCTGCTGGGATCCGAGTTCGTAGAGCGTTTCCCAAGAGTAGATACCCGAATCNTGTCCGTCGTCGAAGATGAGTTTCACNGCGTAAGCCCCGACCGACTCAACCGCTGAAATATTGACATTCTCTTTGCCAATCTGCAGCACCTCCTGCCCTGGGCCGTGGCCCCGAACTTCGGCAGAAGGGGAAAAGACTCTCAGGTATTCACAGGAGAGATTAAACATACGGNCGTCATCGAATGCGACTTCCAGNNTNCGNGACTGCTGGTGCAGCACGATTTTGGTGGGGCGGGGTTTAGCTGTCATGATAGAACGCTNGTTTGAATGTTAATTGACAGGCCAGAGGAAAATTCACAGGCGAAAACACCCGGGGAAACTAATCCNCGTGCAGCAAGGTCGCGACTTCTTCAGCGAAGTAAGTCAATATTGCATCAGCGCCGGCACGCTTGAATGCCAGCAACGATTCCATCACCACAGCGTCGCGGTCCAGCCAGCCATTATTNGCAGCGGCACACAGCATCGCATATTCNCCGCTGACCTGATAAACAAAAGTGGGCACACCAAACTCCTGCTTCACCCGAAGCACAATATCAAGATAGGGCATTCCCGGTTTGACCATCACCATATCTGCGCCTTCGGTAAGATCGAGCTCGATCTCCCGCAACGCCTCATCACTGTTCCCCGGATCCATCTGGTAGGTGTACTTGCTTCCCCCGCCGAGGTTCCCCGCTGACCCCACTGCATCTCGAAACGGGCCATAAAAAGAAGAGGCATATTTCGCGGAATACGCCAAGATTCGGGTATTGACCAGACCTTCGGTCTCCAGCGCCTCACGGATGGCGCCAATTCGCCCGTCCATCATGTCTGACGGCGCCACCACCTGGGCACCGGCGCGGGCATGACATAAGGCCTGTTGGACCAGCGTCTCCACAGTAGCGTCATTGGTCACGTAANCTGCGTCATCGAGCAGGCCATCCTGGCCGTGACTGGTATAGGGGTCTAGGGCAACATCAGTAATGATGCCCATGTCAGGCACTGCCTCACGAAGCGCGCTCACTACTGTTGGAACAAGTCCATCGGGATTGAATGCTTCCTTGGCGTCAGGCGTCTTGCCGCTGGTCTCCACAACCGGGAACAGCGCCAGGGCACGGATGCCCAGAGCATCCAGTCTTTTGGCCCGCTGAAGCAGAACATCCAGGCTGACTCTTTCCACGCCAGGCATGGAAGGTATGGATTCACGGACCGACGACCCCTCGCAGACAAAGACCGGCTGAATCAGATCATCGACGCTAAGCGTGCTTTCCCGNACCAACGCGCGGCTGAAAGCGTCTTTGCGAAGACGACGCATCCGTGAGAGAGGATAAATACCCATCGGGCTGCCTGGCCTGTATCAGCGTCGAGCGCGAGCTTTTTTNGAAGCCCCTTTCTTGGCAACTTTCTTTTTCACCGGTGTTTTCTTGGTGACCTTCCTTTTGGACGACACTTCTTTAGAGGCCCCTTTCTTGGTGACNTTCTTGGCGACCTTCTTGGTCACTTTCTTTTTCACCGGTGTTTTCTTGGTGACCTTCTTAGCGACTCTCTTCTCTACCTTCTTGGCGGCATCCTTTTTCACCGNTGNTTTCTTGGCAGCTTTNTTNTTCGCGGCATTTTTCTTAGCGGGNACTTTGTCGGACTCGCCGCTCGTNGACTTGGACACGTCGGTACGCCCAGNGGGTGGGCGCAACTGGGTCTGCGACTCCTGCATAACCACGACTTTTTTATCCAGCGGTCGAATCTCGGTATCTACGACTTCGCAGATAGCCGCAAAGATACCGGCAACGTCGCCAGAGGCCGGAATGGTGCGCAGTTTGTGCTGCGCCCGGTAATAGGAAATCAGCGGTCCCGTATCTCGCTCATAGGCTTCGAGCCGGGCCCGGAGGATTTTTTCATTATCGTCGGGCCGGTGTTCAAGTTTTTTGCTTCCACACTGATCACAGACGCCTTTCTTGGCTGGCGGCGAGAAGAAACGGTTGAAAATTGCCCCGCACTTGCCGCAGGTCAGACGACCCGTTATACGTTTGACCACCACATCATTGTCCAACGCAAAATGCAGCACCAACTGCAAAGAGCGACTCATCCATCCGAGGCGGGTATCGAGTTCCTGCGCCTGGGGGATGCTGCGGGGAAATCCGTCGAGCACAAATCCGCGACGACTTTCAGCACTGCGCACGCGGTCGGTGACCGCATCAATCACAATGTCGTCCGATACCAACTCGCCGGCGGCCATTACTGCTGCGACCTTCTTGCCGATTTCGGTCTTATCCGCTACCGCGGCCCTAAGAATATCTCCGGTGGAGATCTGTGGAACACGATACTTCTCGGCCATCAACTTGGCCTGAGTACCTTTTCCCGAACCGGGAAACCCGAGCAAAACAATCCTCATACTGCCCTCTCTGCAAACGTAGCGGGTGCCTCGTCAGACAACCCATTTGACCCCCTGGGAACCCCTCTTTAACGTCCGTTTGACGCTGCGAACGGTCAAAATTCGGGGGCGTACACTATAGTGACCTTTTGGCCGGTGTCAATGGANCGCTGTCAGATAAGGCGNGCTTTGGGCTGGAATAAGGACAATCCCTAGGTGGGGACNGGGTGCCAAGGATAGAATATTTGGCCCGGATCGTAGCGGGCCGCCTCGGGCGCCCGGCAATGCCCGAAAGACAACACACGTTTTGCATTTCGCAATCGAAGAGACANATATGGGAAANACGAAAAATGCCTTTTACGCACAGTCGGGTGGGGTCACCGCTGTCATCAATGCCAGTGCCTGTGGCGTCATCGAAACCGCCCGGCANCATCGCCAGCATATTGGAAAAGTATTTGCGGGCCGGCACGGCATTATCGGGGCNCTTACCGAGGATCTCATTGATACCAGCAAGGAGAGCGCGANTGCTATCGCGGCACTTAAGACGACGCCGTCGGGCGCATTTGGTTCATGCCGCTACAAACTGAAGAGCCTTGAGGAAAACCGTGCGCAATACCAGAGACTGATTGANGTCTTCAAGGCTCATAACATCGGTTATTTTTTCTATAACGGCGGCGGCGATTCGGCAGATACCTGTCTTAAGGTATCGCAACTTTCCAAGACCTCAGGTTATCCGATCCAGGCCATTCATATTCCCAAAACCGTCGACAATGATCTGCCGATTACCGACAACTGTCCGGGTTTTGGATCCGTAGCCAAGTACATCGCAGTATCCACCCGCGAGGCAAGTTTCGACGTCGCGTCTATGGCAAAAACCTCAACCAAGGTTTTCATCATAGAGGTCATGGGACGACACGCCGGATGGATCGCGGCGGCCGGGGGNATGGCGAGCGACGAAGACACCCCAATTCCCATTGTGATTCTTTTTCCAGAAATCACCTTCAATCGCAAGCGGTTTATGGCCNTGGTTGATCAGAAAGTAAAACGCTTCGGCTACTGNTCCGTGGTGGTTTCGGAAGGGGTGCGCAGCAGTGACGGTGGATTTCTCGCCGATCAGGGTCTGCGCGATGCCTTTGGCCATGCCCANCTTGGNGGTGTCGCTCCGGTGGTGGCCGGGATGGTGAAAGAGGATCTTGGTCTNAAGTATCACTGGGCGGTAGCGGATTACCTCCAGCGCTCGGCGCGGCATATCGCTTCGGCATCTGATGTTGCCCATGCTTATGCGGTCGGNGCTGCTGCCGTAAAAATGGCTCTCGCTGGGAANAANGCAGTGATGCCGGCTATCGTCCGCTTNTCCGATAAACCGTATCGGTGGAAGGTNGGTGAAGCGAGCCTTAAACGGGTGGCGAACAGAGAAAAAATGATGCCCCGTAGTTTCATCAGCGCCGACGGCTTTGGCATNACTGCACGCTGCAGGCGCTATCTGGAGCCGCTCATCCGCGGTGAGGACTATCCTCCCTACCACAAGAACGGGCTGCCCAAGTATGTCCGGCTCAAGAATGTGCCGGTCAAGAAAAAACTCAAAGAATCTTTCGAAATTTAAATCTATACCGGCAATTAGTNCCAACCCGACGCGCGCAAGAACCAAAGAGCAATGACCGCTGCAGAACCCGCTACCCAAACATTCGATACAGAACCCTTCTACGCCACGCAGGGCAATGAGGTCATCATTTTTGAAGCGGCCTGGCGCAACCAGTTGCCGGTGCTACTCAAAGGGCCGACTGGCTGCGGCAAAACCCGGTTCATGGAATACATGGCATGGCGTCTTGCCCGCCCGCTCATTACCGTGTCGTGTCACGACGACCTTACGGCAGCCGACCTTGTCGGGCGCTATCTGATTGTTGGCGGCGAAACCCGATGGATAGACGGGCCGCTGAGTCACGNGGTCCGCGCAGGCGCGTTGTGCTACCTTGACGAGATCGTCGAAGCNCGNAANGACACGACGGTCATCATCCATCCATTAGCCGATGACCGNCGCCAACTCCCTATCGAAAAAACTGGGGAACTGCTGAATGCCTCCCCTGAGTTCTGTCTCGCCATCTCCTATAACCCGGGATACCAAAGCGTACTGAAGGACCTGAAGCAGAGCACCCGCCAGCGTTTTGTGGCGATTGACTTTGATTACCCTGATGAGAAGCTCGAGCGGGATATCGTGGNTCGTGAATCCGGTATCGATCATGAAGTTGCAACACGGCTCGTGCGCTTTGGCGCAATGACCCGTAACCTCAAAGGCAACGGACTGGAAGAAGGCGCCAGCACTCGATTGCTGGTGCATGCCGCCAAGCTCATGGCAAGCGGCATCGACCCTAGTACGGCTTGCCGGTGCGCGATCGCTGAATCCCTGACNGANGAACCNGAGATGCTGGCCGCCATCAAGGAGTTGGGGAGTTCTTTGTTCTAAAAGAGCCCNCAAATATCTTTTAGNGCTCTAAACTACTNGCCTCGTTTATTGANTACNGATTGNCGCCTTNCCGACAAATGAAAAATCATGACTGAATTTCACCAAAACCCGGTTCTTGGAATCATTGGCGGCAGTGGTCTTTATGATATNGACGGACTTGAGGGGGTGCGCTGGGAAAAAGTTTCTTCGCCCTGGGGTGAGTCCTCGGATGAACTGCTTTTCGGCACATTGGATGGCATCCAAATGGTCTTCCTGCCCCGACATGGCCGGGGTCACCGCTTCAGNCCAAGCACGATCAACTATCGCGCCAANATCGATGCCCTAAAACGGGCTGGCGTCACCGATATCATTTCGCTCTCCGCGGTGGGCTCCTTCCACGAACATCTTGCGCCGGGCACATTCGTGATTGTCGATCAGTTTATCGACCGAACCTTTGCACGGGAGAAAAGCTTTTTCGGTACCGGTATGGTAGCTCACGTGTCCATGGCACATCCTGTTAATGCGCGGCTGGGCGACTGGTGCGAGGCAGCCTGCAAATCTGCAGATATCCTGATGCAGCGCGGCGGCACTTATCTCGTGATGGAGGGGCCGCAGTTCTCGACCCTGGCCGAGTCCAATCTTTACCGGCAGTGGGGCTGTGATGTGATCGGCATGACCAACATGCCGGAAGCCAAACTTGCCCGTGAGGCTGAGATTCCNTACTGCACNGTGGCCATGGTGACNGACTNTGATTGCTGGCATCCAGATCACGACAACGTTGAGGTCGACGCGATCATAAAGGTGCTGCTGAATAACGCCGATAAAGCGCGTCAGTTGGTCCGCACCGTTGCCGCCACGATGTCCAAACGGCCTATGGTCTGCCCTTCCGGTGATGATCGTGCGCTGGAAGCCGCCCTCATTACCCATGCTGAGGCCCGGGACCCCGTGCTGTTGGAAAAACTCGACGCCGTCGCTGGACGAGTGCTGAAAGGAGAAAACTAAATGGCCAACCAGATCGAAGACCTGATCCGCTCACTGCCGGATTACCCCAAAAAGGGGATCATCTTTCGGGATATTACGACCCTGCTGCAGAGCCCTTCCGGATTTCGCCAGGCCGTGGATGAACTGGTTCAGCCTTTTGCGGGCAGCGGCATCAATTGCGTCGCCGGAATCGAGGCGCGGGGCTTTATCCTCGGCGGCGCGGTAGCACACCAGCTATCAGTCGGCTTCGTTGCGATCAGGAAAAAGGGCAAACTCCCCTGGGAGACCATATCGGTCGAGTATCAACTGGAATACGGCAGTGATGAAGTCGAGATTCATACCGACAGTTTCGAAGCNGGCCAGAAAGTCCTGATTATTGACGACCTGATCGCGACCGGCGGTACCGCCTGCGCCGCAGTTCAGTTGGTGCGCCAAGCAGGTGCACAAGTCGTGGGGGCGAGTTTCGTGATCGACCTTCCTGATTTGGGCGGGCGCGAAAAACTGGCGGCGATGGATGTGCCCGTCCGCACGCTGATCAGTTTTGAGGGAGAGTAGAGGAGCTCNGCGAACTACGCTGACAAGTCCTTGNAATANGTNNATGTCAGAAGCTCTTCGGGCAACTCGACATCTAAATAGTAGCCNGCTGAACGATCAATAAACTGCAGATTTGGGCTATAAAATGGATCCTGCTCAGGCAGCTTAGCGCTCCATTTTTCAAGGAACCGACGATATTCTATGTCGCGTGTCAGAGTGCTTACCCGATCGGAGTTGTTCGAGGAATGATGATCTAGTTGGGAAAAATGGAATTGGNANAAAACAACACTCCGGTAGCCTCTTTCTCGTAGGCGAAGACCGTAGTCGATATCCGCAAAATCGTCTGGCATCTGTGGGTCCAGATCGCCTATCTCGTTGAATACGCCCCTTCTCATCACGAGGCACCCCAACCTCACNGCTGTGCAGTTTGAAGAGCCGAGCAGACGGGCAAAATAACCCATACTTTTGGTTGACTCACCGTAGTGTAGATCAGCTACGTTCCCATCTCCATCGATAGCTCGACCTGCACTGATCACTACAGATCTTTCGTGATCAACGATCAGCCCTCCTACCGCGCCAATTTCCCTATGGNTTGCATATGCTGCAAGCTGCCCCAGCCAGTTTNCCCCTTGATCGTGAGCACGGTGCTCNATCTCNCTTGTAGATTCGTCGANAAAACACAGAAACNTACNNTCTGAAGANCTGACACCGGCATTGATCAGATTCGAGTAACGTAGTTCCCCTCGCGATTGCACGACTTTCACNCTAGTCTCGACGAGAAGGTCTGCTTCTTCAGGNTTGAGCGAAGAGAGGGTATCAAGCAGTTCGGTGGCAAGTTGTGCTCGAGCATCAGAAAGATCAAACGGTTTATCCCCACCGATTACCAGAACCATCTGCACACCCGGGTGCTTCAACAGGGGAAGGAGAAGCACCAACAAGCGTGCCAATCTCTNTGACCGGCCGGCAGTCTCCAGGCTAGGAATAACAACCGATACCGACAAAGTAGATTCCTCTGCGAAACTTATGTCATAAGTACCGGGGAGCAAATCGCCTTGCTCATTCGTCGCGTTAGCATCGGCGCTNCTATAGGTGACCGAATACATCCCGTGGACTCTTGGAATCCTGGCGGCAAGAGCACGTAATCCCCGGCGGGTTACCGCATCCTGGAGAGCCTTCTGTCCGGAAACATAGGCATACTCCTTGGCCGAAGGATCTGCAGCGGTCGAGCCTTCAATCGTTCTCCAGTGGTAGAGCACTTTGGGGATGTGGTGAATCTCTCGAGTAAGCTCACTTGTCCTTAAGATCAAATCATAATCCTGACTGCCCTCATAGCCTTCCCGAAATCCTCCAACNTTGTCGATGAGTTCTTTTTTGTAAACACNCAAGTGGCCGGTGTACATCTGCAATAGCAAAAGTTCTGGTGACCAGTCGGGCTTCATAAAAGGTTCATACCGCAAGCCCCGCTGGTTTATCTTGTCTTCGTCGCTATAAATAATTTCTGCTTTTGGAAATTNGTTCAGTAGGCAAGCATTTTCATATAACGCAAGATGATCCAGAAGGTCATCGTGATCCAGNAGTGCGATGAATTCCCCGGTAGCCATTTCAAGAGCCGCGTTTGATGCCGCCGATATGTGTCTAGAGATNGGACCGTGGTGTACCTTGATGGACGGGCTACGCCCTTGATACTNATCNAGGATCGCTCGAACCTGGGGCTCGGTTGATCCATCGTTCGCCAGACACAACTCCCAGTATGGGTAAACCTGATCCAATACCGAATCCAGCATAGCCCGCAGTGCAGCAGCGTCTGTATTGAAGACGGGGACGATGATTGAAAACCGTGGCCGATATCGAAACTGCTCGATNNGTTGTGCGTATTTTTTTGTCGAAGATTCTTTGGATTTTTGCAGCGTCACCCAAAGAGAATACTTGTCTGTAGGAAATCGCCTTTCCAAAAACCCATACTCAAGATAGTGAACCAACGGGTTTATCCCGGCCTTGCCTATGTCGGGATTGACCTCAAGGTAGTAGGAGGAGTCGAATCTCGGGCCAGGATGATGACCTTCGTGCCCGCCCACACGCATAAAATATTCGAGCGCATTGGTATCCTCGGAAATCTCNTTTCTATAGCGCTCTAAATAGAAAGTAGAAGAGAAATACCGATGAGGGTCAAAGCCTGAGTGTACGCCTACTTCGAGATAATGGATGAGCGGATTATTTGAGTAATCCGTTAAGTCCGGCTTCTGTGAAAGGTAGTACTTGCAGTCAAAAAGCAGGCACGGATTGCGTTCGGCGGTTGCTCCATTTCTTAGGAAATCTCCAAGCGACGTAGCAGGTGGTTTGAGATCGATCGAAATCTTCCGTTGATAGAACGCGCCGTCGAAAAGCGTGTGCGTACTCCTCCCCTCTTTGCCGCCGTGGTATATGTAATGNATNAGTGGATTGATTTGNGANTNNCGAACATCAGGGTAAGCATTCAGGTAAAAACGGACCGAGAACAACGGATTGGGGTCGAATTCCTCTTTCGCACCAATCACCAGAAAATGGGAGATCGCATTTGTCTGNTGGAAAAAGCCACCGCTTGGCTTTGGATCCTTTGAAAGCCCGTGATAATGCTGCGACAGAAAAAGGCCGCTTCTCAGAATCACCCGGACATCACGGACAAAGACGCGAAAATTCTTAACCCGGTACTTTCTCGCCCAAAACCATAAAACGAGGACCTGCGGGATCAAGACAACTCGCTGCAAATTCCGAAGAATCACNTTCAATACCTACTCAAAANCCGTATCTCCCGTCTCANTCNGGTAGNACNANGGGCGGCTGGCCNGNCCGGCGGCGGATTGCGTCCATGGCTCGATGGACNGTTGGGGTCCGNACGATTTTCCTTTCCAGGTTTCGCTTGCCAGGAAAATCNAGCAGGCTGATGCCGATGAGAAGCGTGAGCACCCCTTGNCCNGGCAGGACGAGCATGGCAANCCCCATCAACACCAAAATCATCCCAAGCGAATTCTTAATTAAAAAACCGATCCAACGGAATGCCGGATGGCGTTGACACAAGCTACCCATGGAGTCCTCATCCCGCACAAAATAATCCGAACTCATCCGCCCGATAGCCACAAAAATCAAGGCCCCGTAGACAACAGCAAGTCCCAATGAGGCAATGACCACCGCACCGGTGACGCCCGGGTGTGCTGCTACCCAGTCCAGAATCTGTGAAAGCATGGTNTGCCCCGACGGGTTTATNTAGCGTTGTTCTCGGAAAGTGCTCTAACCACTTTAAGAAAGCGCCAGGTTGTATCCCTCCGGCAAACCGAAATGGTGTGTGATCACACGATACCGGCTAAAGTCGGGGGGGTCACAAAGTTAAGACTATACTGCCTGCCTTCAACAGCCGCATACCCCACCATGCAGCCTTCGACAGCCCCGATGACGGCAGATGAGATTCAGACGCGTCTGGACGAGATGCTCGATGCCGTACTCTCTTCCGGGCGCAATACTGCGAGACCGGCTGAGCAACTCGCCGTTTGTAGCTCGGCGCAGCAGACATTTGTCCTACATTGGCTGGATGTCATTGTCCGGACCAATTCGGAACTCGGCTTTCAGTTTGTTGTAAATGTCCCGCGAGCCTTTGCCGTGATGGATCTTGATCATGTCGAAAAATGGGTCATCAACGCCATGGACGTTTATGATCAGCAGGGGCTTTACCCAGGAAGCCAGGCACTTGCGGCCGTCGATGCCTTTGTGGAAATCCAGGGCCAGAACGAGTGTGCGGCTCGCCTTGACGACACCACAACCTCCATACTCAACCACTATTTGTGCGCGCTTTCGGCAAGGCCACTGCGGGTAAAGACTGGGGAGACAGCCTACACCGATACCGAAACGGTCTACCTCCCGGCGTTCATTAACCAGTTTGAAGACCCGGAAGAAAACGCGATTCTCTATCGCCTGACCGCGACACAACTCTGGGCGCAGATTCACTTTGGCACGTTTCGGCGCGAAAGCACAAGAGCCC
>NHDO01000033.1 GCA_002171735.1 Proteobacteria bacterium TMED61
CAAAATATGATTTAACTCGCTCATGTCTCCCTCGTTTATTTTTTCAATTCTCTCAAGTTTGGATGGTCAGAATTATTAAATATCCCGCATTCTGCTCGATCATCCCAACAGAACTGGCCTAGCGGCTAGGCAATCAGAGCACAATTCTGTTTTACGCCAAATACTTGAACCAATCCTTAGTCTGCTCTCTTACGTTGGAAGACTCCCAGACAGGCGCATCTCGCCAGTAATCAATATTCTTCAGCATTATTGCCACACCCTCATCGAACCTCGTGACCGCCTTCCAGTTCAGCAATTTCCTAATTTTTGAGACATCCGCAAAGGTACAGCTAGGTTCCCCGGGTCGCTTGGGGATATGAACAACCTCCCCACCGAGCAACTCGACCAATCGGTTTATGCTATAGGTTTGCGAGGATCCCACATTCATGATCTCTCCGATAACGTCTGATTTTGCTGCCGAAGTGAACGCTTCGACGACGTCAATGACATAAGTAAAATCTCGAGTCTGGGTCCCATCCCCCACTACCGTAAAGGGTTTCCCTGCTAGCTTCTGAGCAAGAAAGACCCCAAAAACAGCACCATACGTACCCGTTGTTCGCGCCCGTGGTCCGTACACATTAAATAACCGAAGTGAAATTGCCGGAAGGCCATAAACCTGAACCCAATGCATTACACATTGTTCGCCGAGATTTTTTGCTAGAGCGTATGGGTACTGAGGTCGAACCTCGGCATCCTCCGGAGTCGGATAGGCATCGGGTATTCCATAGCACGAAGAGGATGCAGCATAGAGGAACTTCTTCACTCCCGCGTGACGCGCGGCCTCAAGCACCGAAATGGTCCCGTCTACCCCGGCACGAAGATACTCAAGCGGCTTTTGGATAGAAGGCACAATGTCGGCGAGTGCTGCAAGGTGAAAGACCCACTCTACCGCCTCAAAGTGCTTGCATATTTCATCATGATCACGCACATCCACCTCATGAAACTCCAACTCATCCTGTCGTTTCAGGTGTTCGAGATTCCCCCGGTGTCCGGTTGAGAGATCATCTAAAACGACAACCTCGTGACCTTCAGCTAGAAGGCGGTCTACTAGATGGCTACCAATGAAGCCTGCTCCTCCCGTAACCAGACTACGCATTCATACTCCTGCTAACAAAATTCTTAGGTTGAAGTCTATGACTGAGAAGATCATGAGTAAGTGCAGATAGTAGGCTAGCGCCTTACTCTTCAGGTCTACTCGTCGACCTAGTTAACGCGCGGATCCAATTCACCAATATCGTAACGCTTGACCATCTCCTCAAGATCGAGCGAGCGAAGCTTGGATGCGTTACCGGCAGCCCCAAAGGCTTCGTGGCGAGCTACACAGTTCTCGCTCATCGCCTTGGTCGCTTCTTTGAGGCACTTACGCGGATCAAAGGCCGAGGAGTTCTGATGCATGAAGCGTCGGCTCGCGCCAGTAGACACCCTAATCCCACCTCTCGCCACAATGTATCGATCAATACTTCCAAATCCAAGTCTGTCACTCCTTANAAGGCCTCGATATGCACTAANACNCNCGTCACNATATAAAAATAATGCAACGGCTCANGCNGCCTTCTCCAATTCAGGNGAATACTCACCCAGTGNAGCAACCCCATTCATCCGGGCNCGGTGAAAAGCAATCGCACGGGCGCTGTCCACGTTGCCGCTCTGNCCTGCCCANGTTGTCATGGCTGCCGCCTGCAGGGCTCTGCCATATGAGAAGGTCACGGCCCAGGGCAACGCAACACCCGNATGGTGCATTGCATTGAGGTGCATTGTCGCCTCTTCATCAGACTGTCCGCCGGAGAGGAATGCGATTCCTGGAACGGCCGGCGGCACAGTACTCAACAGGCAACGCAGTGTTTCCCGCGCCACCTCGTCAACNCCAGCCCGGTTGTTCGCCTNTGCACCNGANATCACCATGCTCGGCTTGAGCACGATCCCGCGAAGATCTACACCCTGATCAGCAAGNGCTTCAAAGACTGTTTGCTGNGCGTGCTGTGTTACTTGAAAGGACCGTTCAATACTGTGGCTACCNTCTATCAGCACTTCAGGCTCCACAATTGGAACGATATCGTGCGCCTGGCAGAGCGCCGCATATCTAGCAAGACCATGGGCATTAGCGCTGAAACAGGCCTGGCTGGGCAACGCATCAGAAATGGCGTACACCGCTCTCCATTTGGCGAATCGAGCACCCAGTTCGTAATACTCGGCAAGGCGCGGACCCAGCCCATCCAGGCCTTCTGTGACTTTCTCGCCCGGGTGCAACGCAAGATCCTTGGCGCCGGTATCGACCTTGATTCCCGGAATGATATTCTGCTCGTTAAGCGCGTCTACAAACGACTTTCCGTCTGTCGTCTGGTCCCTGAGAGTCTCGTCAAAGAGTATTGCGCCGGCGATATACTCGCCCAGACCTGGCGAGGACACTAACATGGTCCGGTACTCTCGTCGCATTTCAATCGTGGCTGGAATTCCGAGCGCTTCAAAACGTTTGTTACAGGTAGGCGCGCTCTCATCCATTGCCAGAATTCCTTTACCGGGAGCCACCATGGCACGGGCTGTCGCTTGAAGTATATCGATGTTCATCGGATTTCCTCGTCGTTTACGTTATGACATTTTTTCTATGGTCGCATAGGTTAGTTGATGCAGAAATAGCGCACCAACGCGTTAACCGATACCGGCTGAGACCTGCACAAACACTGGGCTGTCAGTATTTTCTACCGCCTCCACGATGGAATGCATCTGCTCCATGTTGTTAACTTTAAACGCGGGCACCCCGTAATCATGTTCAGCTACATGGTCCAGCAACTGGCGCATTGAGACCATAGGCATGGCTTCTTCTTTCCCGACGTTTTTAAATTAAATCCTCTGAGCCAACATGGAATTCTGTTGCTTATATAGATAAGCACATCCTTGATGGCGCACTTCCTTCTGGCATAACTCGTGATCTTAATCCCGCTCTCCGGTGACCTCGCCCACTTTAACGATCTTCATCGAATTAGTGCCACCTTTCACACCCGAAAAGTCTCCCTTGGTAATGATCAGCCAGTCTCCTTCGGCGACCAACCCTCGGGCCTCAAGTTCTGCAACCACTGCCCGATTGACATCACCGCGCGGCAGTTGTGTTGCATCAAAAGGCACCGGATATACCCCGCGGTAAAGCGCCATTCTTCTCTCAATATCTTCATTTCGGGTCATCCCGAAGATCTGAATTCCGGAACTGATACGTGACATCCATTTAGCGGTTGAGCCTGACTCGGTCAGCGTCAAGATTCCAACGACGTTGTAGTGGTTAGCGGTATACATAGTCGCCATGGCGATCGTTTCTTCGACAGAGTCAAAGCGAGACTCCATACGATGCCCTGACACTAGGACACTGCGATGGCGCTCCGCAGCCAGACAGATCCGATCAAGGGCTGCCACCACCTTGACCGGGTGGCGACCAATCGCGCTTTCGGCGGAGAGCATAACGGCATCGGTGCCATCCAGAACCGCATTGGATACATCGGAAACCTCTGCACGCGTTGGCTGTGGACTGCTCACCATCGACTGCATCATCTGCGTCGCGGTGATCACAACGGTATTATGGGCGCGCGATTCACTAATGAGGCGCTTTTGCACCCCAGGTACTTCAGCGTCGCCAATCTCGACGCCGAGATCCCCGCGCGCCACCATGATGACGTCTGACGCCACAATAATTTCTTCGATTTTATCCAACGCCTCACGGCGTTCGATCTTGGAGACCACATGTGCATTACTGCCGGCTGATCTCAGAAGCATCCGTGCGGTCTCAACATCGGCACCGTGACGAACAAATGACACACCAAGATAATCGGCACCGATCTCGGCGGCAAAGCGGATATCCTCGTGATCCTTTTCGGTAAGAGCTGAGGCCGACAGCCCACCACCCAGTTTGTTGATGCCTTTGGAATCCGAAAGTTCTCCACCGACAATCACCCGTGTCGATACTGCAGTACCTTCGATCTTATCGACCTGAAGCACGATGTTGCCATCATCCAGCAAGAGTCGATCTCCCGTATCAACATCGTTAATGAGATCGGTATAACTAGTGCCAACACTGTCCTCGGTTCCAGCACGATCATTCAATGCAGTATCAATAACAAAACGCTTGCCGTTACGAAGTTGCACAGAACCATCAGCAAATCCGCCAATTCGAATCTTGGGGCCCTGCAGGTCTACCAGCAACGCAACAGCACGGCCCTGTTGGGCGGCGCTGTCCCGAACTAACTGGGCACGACGACGATGGTCGTCACGGGTGCCGTGCGACATATTGAGCCGGGCGACATCGATACCCTGCTCGATCAGAGCCGACATCGTCTTGGCCCGGTCGGTCGAGGGCCCGAGTGAAACCACGATCTTGGTACGGCGGTGGGAGCTCACCTTGCGCTTAGCCTGATCCTTAGGAAGTCTTCTGATCGTCTGTTCATTTAAGTGAAGCGCGCTGCTCCAGCATGGCAACAGCCGGGAGGGTTTTGCCTTCTAGAAACTCCAGAAACGCGCCACCGCCAGTTGAAATATAGGAGATGTCTTGGGCGATATTGTACTTGTCTACGGCCGCGAGCGTATCTCCGCCCCCAGCGATCGAAAACGCGTTGGAACCAGCAATTGCCTCGCCCAATATCCGGGTCCCCTCTCCAAACTGGTCGAACTCAAACACACCTACCGGCCCGTTCCAGACGATGGTCCCGGCGTCGTGCATCATCCTGGCAAAACGGGCAGCGGTTTGGGGTCCAATATCAAAAATCATATCGTCTTTTGCAACCTCCGACACAGTTTTTATGATTGCTGGTGTGTCGGCGGAAAAAGTTTTGCCCACAACCACGTCGGTCGGAATCGGTATCTCACCGCCACTTGCCGCAGCATCTTCAATCAGTCTTTTTGCTTGATCTATCAGATCTCGCTCAACCAGGGAATTGCCCACGGGATACCCCGCGGCTGCAATAAAAGTATTGGCAATTCCACCGCCGGGAATCAACTGATCGACAACATGAGATAAAGATTCCAGCACGGTTAACTTGGTTGACACCTTAGACCCGCCCACAATTGCCGCCATAGGCCGCGCTGGAGAGTCCAATGCTTTGCCGAGCGCTTCAAGTTCTGTAGCAAGTAAAGGTCCGGCGCAGGCGACTGGCGCAAAACGGGCCACCCCGTGAGTCGAAGCCTGGGCACGATGGGCCGTGCCAAAAGCATCCATNACGAATANNTCACAGAGCGCCGCCATTTTTCGCGACAGGCCTTCGTCGTCTGCTTTTTCACCAGNGTTAAAACGTACGTTTTCGCAAAGAACGACCTCCCCCTCTNCNACCTCGACACCATCCAGCCAGTCAGGAGCCAGGCGCACGCTTTGATTGAGNAATGCGCCGAGATGTTCTGCAACCGGCGCCAGCGAGTACGTACTCTCGAATTCTCCTTCCGTTGGGCGTCCAAGATGTGACATCAACATTACCCTGGCACCCGCGTCGACGCCCGCCTTGATTGTGGGAAGGGCTGCGCGAATTCGGGCGTCACTGGTGACAACGCCCTCCTTAACGGGNACGTTCAGGTCTTCACGGATCAGCACNCGNTTNGCCGCGAGATCCTGATCGGTCATCTTAAGNACATTCATAGAGCAAGCAGTAGATTAGCCTGNGNGAGANCCTGCAAACNNTCGCGGTAANTTTTCATTCGCGNCAACGGTAGTCNATANCNTGAACNGCAGANCCGCCGGTGATCACACCGGCGGCACAGAATNATNGATNAGGNNGCGTTCATCAAGGCNACGCAGGTATCCAGCATACGGTTGGAAAAGCCCCANTCGTTGTCATACCAGGAACACGCCTTTACGGTNGTGCCGTTGACNACACGNGTCATGGCAGCATCATAGGTAGATGAGGCAGGGCAGTGATTGAANTCCGAGGANACNAGGGGCTTATCGTTGTAGTCCAGTATTCCCTTAAGCGGGCCATCNGCTGCCGTGCGCATGATCTCNTGGACNTCTTCTACNGANGTCTCNCGAGCNGCCTCAAANGTAAGATCAACCATCGATACGTTAATCGTGGGTACCCGGATCGCNAAGCCATCCAGCTTTCCATTGAGTTCNGGCAGCACCAGACCCACCGCAGCTGCGGCACCNGTCTTGGTCAGAATCATCGACTGCGTTGCCGANCGGGCCCGCCTCAGATCNGNGTGGTAGACATCTGTTAANACNTGGTCATTGGTATAGGCATGGATCGTNGTCATCAGNCCCCCNACTANCCCAATCGNATCGTGGAGCGGCTTCACCAGCGGCGCCAGGCANTTNGTNGTACAGGAGGCGTTCGAGATAACGGTATCGCTNGCCTTGAGCACATCATGATTTACGCCGTAAACGACCGTCGCATCNACATCCTTGCCACCNGGGGCGGAGATGATGACTTTCTTNGCGCCACCGACAAGGTGAGCGCTGGCCTTTTCCTTGCTGGTAAAAAAGCCTGTGCACTCCATGACNACATCGACACCAAGTTCCCCCCATGGCAACTTGGCCGGATCCCGCTCAGCGAGNACTTTGACGCGGCTTGCGCCAACCACAAAGGCATCACCATCCACACTNACATCTTGGCCGAAACGGCCGTGTGCNGTGTCGTACTGCAACAGATGGGCGTTGGTAGCCGCATCACCAAGATCNTTGACCGCAACCACTTCAAACTGGTCCTGCTGACCTGACTCAAACATCGCACGAAACACATTACGGCCAATCCGGCCAAAACCATTAATTGCCACTTTGATCGCCATGGGCTGATCTCCTTAAGAAATGAAAAACTTTATATTCTGCGATTTTCTGTACCGTCAACACCCNAAGAGGCGCTCTGATAGTCCANCCCTANATCAACGATTCCACCTGTGCTGCGACATTGTCCACAGTGAAACCAAAGTATTTGAAGGCTTCGTCAGCTGGTGCTGATTCACCNAAACGGTCAATTCCAACGACCGCTCCGTCAAGGCCGACATATTTTANCCAGCCAGCCGTCACGCCCGCTTCGACTGCCACCCGCGCAGTTATGGAAGGGGGNAAGACTGNATCACGGTATGCNTCATCCTGAGCATCAAAAACATCGGTGCTGGGCATGGAAACCACACGGATTTGCCGACCTTTTTCTCTCAGAGCGGCGGCCGCATCCATAGCAAGCGCGATCTCAGAGCCGGTGGCAATGATAATCGCATCAGGTGCNCCCTCACAATCCAAAAGCACGTAGCCGCCCTTGGCGATATTGCTGATCTGGACACCATCGCGAACCTGGTGCGGCAGATTCTGTCGGGAGAGTGCCAAACTGGTAGGACCGTCAGTGCGCTCAATCGCACAACGCCACGCGACGGCCGTCTCTACCGCGTCACAGGGGCGCCACAACGACATATTGGGAATTAACCGCAGGCTTGCAGTGTGCTCTACCGGCTGGTGCGTAGGGCCATCTTCACCGAGCCCGATAGAATCGTGTGTGAAAACAAACACCTGGCGAATTTTCATGAGCGCCGCCATTCGCAAAGCGTTGCGCGCATAGTCAGAGAACACCAGGAACGTGGCGCTATAAGGGATCAGGCCCCCGTGCAGCGTGAGCCCGTTACCGAGCGCCGCCATCGCAAATTCGCGCACCCCAAAATAAATGTAGTTGCCAGCGGCATCCTCCCGGGAGATGCCTTTGGATCCAGACCATAAAGTGAGGTTGGATCCCGCCAGATCTGCTG
>NHDO01000034.1 GCA_002171735.1 Proteobacteria bacterium TMED61
AATTTGTTATGAATCAGTTTTTCCTGAGCTGATTAACCGGAATGCATCCGAAAGTGATTTTTTAGTAAACTTGAGTAATGATGCCTGGTTTGGGGACAGCCTAGGTCCACATCAGCATTTACAGATTGCAAGGACTCGCGCTCTAGAAACTGGTAGGTATTTACTTCGCGCTACCAATAACGGATTGACTGCAATAATCGATCATAAAGGCGACGTGTTAAAACAAGCCGCCCAGTTTGTCCCAACTTATCTGCGAGGAAATATACAGCCAAAGACCGGCTCAACGTTGTACACTCGTTTTGGTAATCGTCCATTGATCTACTTAGCTGTATTTTTACTTATGTTTAATTTCTTTTTCAAATCTGATAAACGGTCTTACCGCTCTGGAAGTTATCCATATAACTAATGTCAATCCGCCTAGCGCCCACAAAAGAGCGTAAAACACATCAAGATTTAATTCNGGTATNTAAGGGGTGGCATTTACGAGTTTCATTACACNTNCAGATTCNANGTATTCTCGATTTTGGAATGGCCAAATTTTATAGAGTGATGCGGTTAAAAANCCGCACATAACAAGTCTAAATGANAGATNATNCTGNTTAATTATCCACGAGAGTACTCGTGACATNGCTNTNANNCCGGTNAGAGCGCCNATAGAAAATGGTATCAGCNAGTGNAAGTCAAAAGTGCTCAGTGCATTTAGTATCGTAGTGTATTTNCCNATTATTAAAAGNACAAGAGAGCCTGAAACNCCNGGNAGAACCATTGCACNTGTGGCAAGTACGCCAGCCAGAAAGAGAGTAGTAGTGGTATCAGGNAGATTNGTGGGGGCANCTGTTAAAATAAAGATACCTAAAGATAGACCACCAANAANTAAGCTNACNCTATAAAGTGCAGAAACATTTGNTGNNTCTTTNAACAATATAATNNCCGATCCAAGNACTAANCCNGAAAANAGNGCGTAGATAGCNTCGGGATTCGTTATAAGTAGGCTAGGTAAAGAAATTATTTTTGTAAAAAAAATAATNGCGCANACTCACNCCAAAANCNANAGGTATGAGAAAACTAAAATGTGGCCGACTNTNGATTTCTCTGAGATNCAANCNTANNCANGANTTTAACCAAATCAGATCAAATGATTTAATTGCTTCAATAAATTGTTTATATATGCCAAGTNCAAGTGCCATNGTCCCACCAGATACGCCTGGGACTATGTCGGCAGCNCCCATACANAATCCCTTAAGGCTGGTAATGAGGTATTTAGTTAGAAGCNTGATCATGGAATTGTTGGCTATAGGAGTGAACAAAGTCGACTAGATACTNGACATTTTCTGGGGGCACATTTGGCGTTATCCCATGGCCNAGGTTAAAAATGTGNCCGTTNCCTATTCCATAAGAGTCTAAAATATTTTTNGCNTCTTTTTNGATTATGGNTTTTGTAGTTAACATTATCGNTGGATCTAAGTTTCCTTGNAGNGCAACTTTATGCCCTATTAGTTGTTTAGCGANCTTTATATCAGTCATCCANTCCAACCCAACTCCAGAACTACCTACCCGTGAAATTTTGTCTAACCACATTCCTCCACCCTTAGTAAATACGATGGTTGGAATTCCCAGTGGCTCGAGAGAGCGTAAAATCTTTTCCATATAATTCAAAGATAAGCTTNCATAATTAGACTCTGATAATAATCCTCCCCAGGTATCAAATAACATGATTGCATCTGCTCCTGCTTCAATTTGCATCTTTAGGTAAGAAGTCACAGAGGCGGATAACTTTTGAAGAAGCAAATGCATTGAATCAGACTCGCTGTAGGCTAGCTTTTTTACCTTAGCGAAGTCNCGGCTACTTTTACCTTCTACCATGTACGCTGCTAAAGTCCATGGGCTNCCCGCAAATCCTATTAAAGGAGTGTCATTTAATTCCTTTTTTACCATAGTTATTGCTTTNGCCACATAACTTAGCTTGTCATAAGGATCAGGAATATCAAGTTGTTTGATTTGATCTATATTTTTGATCGGTTTATTAAAAACAGGACCGACATCTTCAACCAGAGAAAGCTCCAAACCCATAGCGTCTGGAATCGTGAGGATATCAGAAAAAATAATAGCCGCATCTAGGGCATAACGCGTTAAAGGCTGTAATGTTACCTCGCANGCGAGTTCGGGCGTTTTACAAAGGGCTAAAAAGTTTCCTGCTTTCTTCCTGGTCGCTCTGTATTCTGGGAGGTACCGCCCAGCTTGGCGCATTAGCCAGACAGGAGTTTTGTCAACCGACTGTCTTTTTAACGCGCGTAAAAATCGGTCTTTCATTATTTATTTGANGGGGCGAGNTAGTTCAGCTTTAAACCGGAGAAGGAAGCTCCGACGAACCCATAAGAAATTTATCTACAGAATGCGCGGCAGAACGGCCCTCAGCAATTGCCCAAACGATAAGGGATTGGCCGTGCTGCATGTCTCCAGCAACAAATACTTTATCTATATTAGTTTTCCATTCTTTGTCTCTTTTCACATTACCGCGCTCGGTTAACTCAATACCTAGCTCAGAGATCACTCCTTTCTTTTCTGGGCCTGTAAACCCCATTGCGAGGAAGGCTAGGTCGCACGGGATTTCATACGCTGTTCCCTTCTTCTCCTCAAAACCTTCACTTGTTTTTTCTACCTCTATGAGNTCTATACCCGTTAATTCTCCTTTTTGATTNCCGATAAAACGNTTNGTNGAAATAGAATATTTGCGTTCGCCACCTTCCTCGTGGGCAGACGCGACACGATAGATTTGTGGCCACTCCGGCCAAGGATTTTTTTGATCTCTTTTTTGTGGCGGCATCGGCATTATCTCGAGGCTCGTTACCGACGTCGCACCTTGACGGTGTGCTGTTCCAAGACAATCCGCACCAGTATCACCACCACCAATTATCACCACATTCTTGTTTTTCGCGTTTATCTGATCGCTCTTCGTGACAGAGTCGCCTTCACATAGTTGGTTTTGGATCGGTAAATAATCCATAGCATAGTGAATACCCTTAAGATCTCTACCAGGAACTGGTAAGTCTCTCGAAATTGTTGAGCCACCAGTAAGTAAAATTGCGTCAAAATTTTCCAATAGATCGGTTACATTTATATTTACGCCAACATTGGCATTAGTTTTAAACTTCACACCTTCATCCTGCATTTGGATTATTCGCCGGTCGATGAGGTGTTTCTCCATTTTGAATTCCGGAATACCGTATCTGAGTAGCCCACCAATTCTGTCATTTCTTTCAAATACTGTGACGTTATGTCCTGCGCGACAAAGTTGTTGAGCAGCAGCGAGCCCAGCTGGACCCGATCCGACTATAGCTATACTTTTTTCAGTTAGTACTTCTGGAACTTCTGGCTTTATCCATCCTTCGTCAAACGCACGGTTAATAATAGCGAGCTCAACACCTTTAATTGTGACTGGTTGGTTGTTAATTCCAAGCACACAGGACCCTTCACACGGTGCCGGACATAGTGTACCCGTAAATTCTGGAAAGTTATTAGTCGAGTGCAGTCTAGCTATAGCACTCTGCCATTGATCCCTGTAAACGAGATCATTCCATTCTGGTATTAAGTTACCTAGGGGGCAGCCTTCATGACAGAACGGGATTCCGCAGTCCATACAGCGACTAGCTTGATCATTTAATTCACTTTCCGGGTAAGCCGTTATGACTTGCTTAAAGTCTTTTAAACGCTCATTAATCGGCCGGTACGGTTGGTTCTGTCTTTTTTTCTCTAAGAAGCCTGTAACTTTACCCATTCATAGCCTCCAGCATCGCATCATCTTGCGACATTCCTGCGCTGAGTGCAGTTTCAATAGTTTCTAGTACGCGCTTATAATCTCTGGGCATCACTTTGACAAACTCATTTTTACTCGTGGGCCAATTCTTTAGTACACTTTTTGCGACTGTGCTTTCAGTGTAGGTTGCATGATTAGCGATGAGAGCTTTTAATTCTTCCTCATCAGCTGGGGATATCGATTCTAATAGAATCATCTCCATGTTGCATTGTGATTCTAGTTTATTCTTTGGATCGTGGACAAATGCAGTTCCTCCTGACATACCTGCGCCAAAATTCCTACCGGTATCCCCTAATATGACGATCACGCCGCCTGTCATATATTCGCAACCGTGATCTCCCACACCTTCTATAACTGCTTTCGCGCCGCTATTCCTAACAGCGAAACGCTCGCCACCGATTCCTCTGAAATAAGCTTCTCCATTGGTTGCACCATAAAGCGCCACGTTACCTATAATAATATTATCCTCAGCAACAAAAGTTGATTTTTTATCCGGATANACAACTATTTTACCACCCGATAATCCTTTTCCTATGTAGTCGTTAGAGTCTCCTTCAAGGTACATAGACACTCCTTTTGGCATAAATGCAGAAAAGCTTTGGCCTGCTGAACCTNTAAAATACAATTTTATAGTGTCTTCAGGTAAGCCAGNTNCTCCATANCGCCGAGTGATTTCCGATCCAAGTAANGTACCCACTGTCCGATTAATATTACGTATATCTAGGGAAATATTTACAGGGACTTGTTCTTCGATCGCCTTCTTACACAAGGGAATGATTTTAGTTCTATCAAGCGACTTATCTAGGTTATGATCTTGAGAACAGGTATTTCTGAGGGGACTACCGTTGTTTTCCACTCTGTGAAGTATTGGGGAAAGATCGAGGCCCTCTGCTTTCCAATGCTCGGTTACCATGACAGTATCAAGGAGGTCTGATCGCCCAACTAGATCTTCTACCCGCTTGATACCCAGCGAAGCCATGTATTCCCGCATTTCGGTCGCAATATAGCGGAAAAAATTTTCTACAAATTCCGGTTTGCCAGAGAATTTCTCTCTCAGCTTGGGATCTTGAGTGGCGACCCCCACGGGACAAGTATTAAGGTGACAAACCCTCATCATAATACATCCCATAACCACTAGAGGAGCGGTCGAGAAACCATATTCTTCGGCTCCTAGCATGGCGGCAATAATACAGTCGCGGCCAGTTTTCATTTGGCCATCTACTTGAACGACTACTCGATCACGCAACTTGTTCAAAATAAGAGTTTGTTGTGTCTCAGCNAGTCCTAGTTCCCAAGGAACTCCNGTGTGTTTTAAAGATGTCACAGGAGATGCTCCAGTCCCACCATCGTAACCAGATATTAGTATGACATCNGAGAAAGCCTTTGCGA
Source organism: Proteobacteria bacterium TMED61 (assembly GCA_002171735.1). Lineage (GTDB taxonomy): Bacteria > Pseudomonadota > Gammaproteobacteria > Arenicellales > UBA868 > UBA868. The sequence goes on from NHDO01000034.1 coordinate 5,204, forward strand.
CTCCTGCCGCAACTGTTCCTACTCCTACTTCAGAGACTAATTTAGTATGGATACGCGCATTAGGATTAGCGTTCTTTAAGTCGTGAATTAATTGTGCTANATCTTCTATCGAATAAATATCGTGGTGAGGAGGNGGTGATATTAGACCTACTCCTGGCGTAGAGTGACGCACTTTCGCAATCCATGGGTACACTTTATGGCCCGGTAATTGACCACCTTCGCCTGGTTTNGCGCCTTGAGCCATTTTTATTTGNAGGTCGTCAGCATTCACCAAATATTCGCTCGTCACACCAAAGCGCCCCGACGCTATCTGTTTAATNGCACTTCTTCTGGAGTCCCCATTTTTATCAGCTGAGAATCTTTCTGGATCTTCACCACCTTCTCCGGTGTTCGATCTTCCACCTACTCTATTCAAGCCTATTGCAAGTGTTTCATGTGCCTCGCTGCTGATTGATCCATATGACATTGCACCACTATGAAATCTTTTCATAATAGATTCTTCGGACTCAACCTCAGAAAGATCTATTGGTTCGACGGTGGTACGGAACTTGAAAAGACCGCGTAGAGTTGATCTATTCTCGCTTTGATCATCGACAGCACGAGTGTATTCTTTGAAGATCGAATACTGGCCTGAACGGGTAGAATGCTGCAGCTTGAAGACTGTCTCGGGATTGAACAAATGGTATTCGCCATCGCGTCTCCATTGATACTCGCCACCGGACTCAAGCTCTACGTTTTTCACGGTCCTAATGGGCCAAGCTTTACCGTGGCGTAATTTCAGCTCATTTTCTATTACTTTTAAGTTAATACCGCTGATTTTTGAGGAAGTACCGGGGAAATATTTTTCAACCAATTCGTTATCTAGTCCCACAGCCTCAAATATTTGCGCCCCCTTGTAGGATTGTATGGTCGAGATACCCATTTTAGACATTATCTTGATGAGTCCAGTATTAATCGCTTCTATGTAGTTCTCTATTGCTTTCGCACAGGGGTCACAATCAACATTATTAATAGTGATAGTATTGTCCGCGAGCATTATTTTGATGCTATCCATGGCTAGGTAAGGATTGATTGCATCTGCTCCAAAACCTAAAAGCACCGCGAAGTGGTGGACCTCCCTAGGCTCTCCTGACTCTACCACGAGGCCTACTTTGGCTCGATTTCCAGTTTCAACCAAGTACTGGTGTACCTTTGAGACGATTAAGGCTGAAGGAATTGCCGTCCTATTTTCTCCAACATTTCTGTCCGATAATATTATGTATCCGCACCCCTCAGCCGCGGCGGTATCGGCGGTCATCGCGATTTCTTCAATGACTTTTTCGATGTTACCGTCCAGGGGATATGTTATATCGATTTTTTTTGTTGAGAATCCTGCTCTCGAGACTCCGCTAAGAGTAGCTAAATCCTGATTTTTCAAAATCGGTGATTCTAAAAAAAGCCGCGCGCAATTATTTTGGCTATAAGACAGTAAATTATGCTCAGGACCTATAAATAGCGATACTTGGGTAACTAGTTTCTCTCTTATGCCGTCGAGAGGCGGGTTGGTTACTTGCGCGAATAATTGTTTAAAGTAGTCATAAACCAACCTAGGACGCCTAGACAATACAGCAAGCGCAGTATCAGTTCCCATTGAACCGATCGCCTCACTACCATTTTCCGCCATAGGACTAATTAGCATTCGGAGATCTTCCTGTGAATAGCCGAAGTTGACCTGATACTCAACTAAGGTCCTCGAAATAATTGGCTCAGGGGCCTTAGCCTGAGGAAGGTCATTAAGATATATTTTGGAATCTTCGAGCCATTTTGCGTACGGGTATTGGTTAATGTATCGTTCCTTGAGTTCAGCATCTTCCATTATTCGACCTTCTTTAGTGTCGACAAGGAAAATACGACCAGGCTGGAGTCGGCCTTTATATTTTATATTTTCTGGAGGTATCTGAAGCACTCCCGCCTCTGACGCCATTATCACGACGTCATCATTTGTGACGTAGTAGCGACTAGGTCGCAAGCCATTTCGATCCAAGATTGCTCCTATCGAAGAGCCATCAGTGAAAGAAATTGAAGCAGGGCCATCCCATGCTTCCATCATACATGAATGATATTCGTAGAATGCCTTGCGGTCTTCGTCCATCGCATCGTGCCCGCTCCAAGCTTCCGGCACCATCATCAATATAGCTAACGGGAGCGGTCGACCTGCCATGTGCAAGAATTCCAAGACTTGATCAAATGATGCCGTATCTGAATTTCCTTCAAGAACGATTGGGAAAAGCTTTTTAAGATCGTCACCCAAGAGGGTCGATTCGCATAGCGCTTCTCGTGACCTCATCCAGTTACTATTNCCCTTGACCGTATTGATTTCGCCGTTGTGTGCAATAAATCTAAATGGTTGGGCCAAAGGCCACGACGGAAACGTGTTAGTTGAGAANCGCTGGTGGACAAGTGCGAGGGCGGTTTTGATTCTAGGGTCTTTTAAATCAGGGAACAATAACTCGAGTTGATCTCCAATCAGCATCCCTTTATAAACCAACGTTTTACAAGAAAGACTCGGCAAATAAAAAGAACTCTTTTGAGAGAGCTCCCCACTCCAGATTACATGCTCCGCGGTCTTTCTAATAACATATAGTTTTCGCTCAAAATCTTCAGTGTTTCTACATGCAGGATCTTTGCCGATGAATATCTGTACGAAATATGGACGAGACGAGCGGGCGATATGGCCAAGACAGGTATCATCGGTAGGTACATTCCGAAAGCCTAGAAATTGCTGATTTTCGTGCTTAATAATAGTTTTGATTTCTTTCAGACAAGCATCTCTCTCATCTATGTCGCTGGGGAGAAATACAAAGCCTGTTCCATAGTGACCTTCCGGCGGTAAATTTATACCTTGGAGGTTCGCTTCTTCTCTAAGGAATTCGTCAGGGATCTGGATTAGTATTCCTGCTCCATCACCGGTATTGGTTTCCGAGCCTGTCGCACCTCTATGTAACAAATTCTTGAGTACAGTTAGCGCATCGCAAACTATTTGGTTAGATTTTATTCCTTTTATATTTGCAACAAATCCGAGACCACAGGAGTCGTGTTCGTTGTTATCATCGTACAAGCCAATGCCTTGTGGGCGACCAGTATGGGGGAATTTTGGGTTAACATGACTCATATTTTATTGACGAAATCTCCAACTTTTCCATCTGCTTACACCTTAGCAAGTAACGCACGCTATCCTTGACCGGCGAAAGTTTCTAACAAAATTAAGGTTAATTAGTATTTTATTTTTGATAACCTAAACTGATCATTTCACAGGCGAACCCTACATAAATGAATTCGACCGAGTGAAACTTTATATTCTCTTATTTTATAAGATCTATCCCTTGATGTCATGTTGAGACATGCATGTTATGAAAGTGATACGCATGAGGGGTCTACTTGTATCAACGATCATGTGCTTAATTAAAAAAGCTATCTACGATTTTTGAAGAAATTGGAAACAAATAACGAGTTTTATTGCTAATTTTAACGATTATCGTAGCTTTTTAAGGTTGCCATCAATATGTTTTTCGGGTATTCATCGGTTATGAAGGCTTCGCCTAAATTTTTTAACAAAATTAGTCGGATGTTGTTCCCGATATTCTTTTTATCCCTGCTCATGAGATCTAAAAAATCTTCTGTTTTCATTGCTTGGGGTGGTTCAGTCGGTAAGCTACATTTTTTTAATAATTTAACAATGGTTTCTAATTTACTTTGGTCCAGATAACCTAGACGCATCGACATTTGAGCTGCCATCATCATTCCAGCGGCGATCGCCTCCCCGTGAAGCCAACTTCCATAGCCTTCAAATGTCTCGATCGCATGGCCAAAAGTGTGTCCCAGGTTGAGTATTGCTCGAATACCATTCTCTCGTTCATCCAACTCGACAATCTTGGATTTAGTTTGACACGATACTTTTATAATGTAGTTAAGCGACTCTTTATCGTGAGATAAGATAGAAGAGACATTTTCATTTATCCATTTTAGAAAACTATATTCTTTTATTAACCCGTATTTGATGACTTCGGCAACCCCAGCACCAAAATCGCGGTCTTTAAGAGTGGCCAGGGTTGCTGTATCGGCGACAACGGCTATCGGCTGATAAAACGCGCCT
>NHDO01000035.1 GCA_002171735.1 Proteobacteria bacterium TMED61
ACAACAATTATGTTGCCCGAACCCAGGTTTCAGAAGGTCTGACAGTTATTGCTCCGATGAAGTCCGCAATCGCGGAGTACGATAGTGTCGAAGGCGTTCTTCCTCCCGCAGGATATTTTGCGACTGGTGCTGCCCCGTCTCCCTACTCTAGCAACCTCGTCGACCAGGTGCATTGGACCGGGATGTCAGCGGTAAACGGTGCGATCGGAATTCAATTCTCGTCATCTGCACATGAGTTAATCAAAGACAAAGGCTTTTTTCTTTGCGTAACAAAATCAAGCGGTCAATCGCTCACATGGCTGTGTGCAGATACCTGTCCGAGCGGTCTCACTTGGGGCGGTACGACCGTGGACACCGAATTGCTACCCAGCGGGTGTAAATAGAGAGGTTTGGTCTTTTTTCAGAGCACTCAAAACCTTTCAGAAGAGGGGATACCACCCTCGTTGAAACAAGAAGAANAAGATGGTGGGCGCGACTGGGATTGAACCAGTGACCCCTGCCGTGTGAAGGCAGTGCTCTCCCGCTGAGCTACGCGCCCCGGATGGGTAGCGCACTTTTGCGATCAAAGGTGCGCGCGGCGCTTATTATAATTAGAATCCGCACTCCCACNCCACGCAGGATTCTGCGATGTCTGCTGTTCGAACCCGATTTGCCCCCAGCCCTACCGGTTATCTCCATATTGGCGGTGTCCGAACAGCATTGTTCAGNTGGCTGTANGCCCGTCATCATGACGGTGAGTTCATTCTGCGAATCGAGGATACCGATCGCGAGCGCTCCACACAGGCTTCTGTTGATGCCATCCTTGAGGGGATGCAGTGGATGGGGCTGNATGCCGATGAAGGCCCTATCTANCAGAGTGACCGCCTGGATCGGTATCGCGAGGTATTGAATCAGCTTCTGGATAAGGGCCTTGCTTACTACTGTTACTGCACTCCAGAAGAGCTAGATGCAGTGCGAGAAGNGCAGCGTGCACAGAATATCAAGCCCCGCTACAACCGAAAATGTCGCGATGCGGTTGATCCAGTCCGCCCGGGCATCGAGCCCGTCATCCGTTTTCGAAACCCCCTTGAGGGGTCTGTAATCTTTGAAGATCTGGTGCGGGGGCGGATCAATATCAGCAATGATGAACTCGATGACCTGGTGATTGCCCGCGGCGATGGCATGCCGACCTACAACTTTGCGGTCGTGGTAGATGACATAGATATGGCTATAACCCATGTGATTCGTGGCGATGATCACGTCAATAACACGCCCCGGCAGGTGAATATCTTTAATGCGTTAAATGCGCCCCTGCCGATCTTTGCGCATGTGCCGATGATTGTTGGGACGGATGGCCAGCGCCTTTCCAAGCGCCACGGCGCGGTGAGTGTGTTGGAGTATCGCAACCAGGGCTTTTTGGCCGAAGCTATGCGCAATTATCTCCTCCGGCTCGGCTGGTCTCATGGCGATCAGGAGATTTTTTCAACCGAGGAGATGATCGAGTTATTTGATCTTGGCGAGGTAAACCGGGCAGCCTCCGCATTTGATCTGGATAAACTCAAGTGGCTTAACCAGCACTATATAAANGANGCAGATTCCGANCGGCTTGCNNGNCTTCTGNCNGACGGCCTTGNNGCACGCGAGGTTGATATCTCNTCTGGCCCCAAGCCNCAGGCCGTAGCCGATGCACTGCGCGAGCGNGCCCAGACCATTGATGAACTCATCGACAAGAGCCTCTANTTTTATTGTGATTTTGATAGCTATGACGAGGGCGCTGCCAAGAAGCATCTGCGTCCTGTTGCTGCAGACTTGATGTCAGATATTCGAGCGCGTTTCCAGGCATTGGAGCTCTGGCAGGCACCGCANATACATNACGTCCTCGAGGCGTGTGTCGAGGCGCACGAGTCCAAGCTCGGCAAGATTGCCCAGCCGCTTCGCGTCGCCGTGTCGGGCACAGCTGCAACACCGCCGATTGATGTCACGCTGGAACTCGTTGGTAAAGATAAGACGCTTCAGCGGATCGANGTGGCGTTAGCCTTTATTCAAGCTCGNGCAGAGCAGGGCGCTTGACCCGGCCGGGTCAAAAAACGACAATACCGCGTTCTCTCGGGGCCGTAGCTCAGTTGGGAGAGCGCTACAATGGCATTGTAGAGGTCGTCGGTTCGATCCCGTCCGGCTCCACCATACATGTCCCCATCGTCTAGTTGGCCTAGGACACCGCCCTTTCACGGCGGCAACAGGGGTTCGAATCCCCTTGGGGACGCCAGTCCACCAATATTTTTGGCAGGTTGGTGCTCATCTTCGCGGTGAATCTAGGATCGCAGCATGAGCGGGGCGAGGTTCAACATCTCAAATATGTTTAAAAAAACCTGTGGGAAGTTTCTCGGTGACAACAATGATCTTGAGTGGGTCGGCCAATACCGGCAATAACGAATTGCATCCAAGTTTCCAATGAGTAGTCGAGCGGTTCGAGTACGGTTTAGATTTCCCTTGGTCAGCTCTCAGCGAAGCATCTGATCAGTTCAAAAGCACTATTGCTTCAGCATGTAAAGCAATCCTAACTGGTAATCCCTTAGACAAATTATGGCGGTGAAGTGCGCCAGGGCGAAGCTGCAAGCGCAGGACCTCTCCACCGCTGTTGTTTACGATGACGGAAACCAAAGCTGAACTTCCCATCTCGATTACCTCGACAACTTCGGCCGGCAAAATAGTTCCAAGACTTGATTCGTTCGGGTGGTTATCTTTTACCAGGAAGACATCAGATGTCCGAATCGTCCAGTGAATCGTGCCAGAAGGCTGGGATTTCGGTCCCTCCGCAGCTGTCAAGAAAACGTCACCCCAGCGAAGTGTGATTCCGGACGTGTCCGAGCCCGCCCACTCGGCCTTTGCAAGATTAGCGAAATTCATCAGGCGCGCAGCCTCGACGGTGGAGGGTCTACGCAACAGTTCACGAGTTGCCCCCTGCTGTACCACCTTTCCGCGACGTAGCAACACCAACGTTTCTGATAACTCTGCCGCTTCATCCAGATCATGAGTGACAAAAAGCACGGTCATAGCCAGGGCGTCCTGCAAGCGCTTCAGCTCCACGCGAAGACGCTTCCGGGTACTATGGTCAAGCGCTGAGAACGGCTCATCGAGCAGCAGCAGTTTTGGTTTTCTGGCAAGAGCGCGTGCCATCGCGACCCGCTGGCTCTGGCCCCCCGAAAGTTCATTGGGACGGCGATCTGCGAGGCCGCCGATACCGACGATATCGAGACAGTTCTGTGCCTCACGACTTTGCTCGCGACGTCGCAGGTGGGTGAGCGCAGCTCCCACGTTTTCAGCGGCGGTGAGATGTGGGAACAATCCGAATGTCTGGCTGACAAAACCCAATGGCCGCTGATAGGCTGGTCTGAAGTATTTTGCTTCTGTATTGGCCCAGATATCCTTATCAAAACTGACCAGCGAGTGTTCGGTGGTCAGTAGACCAGCTACCGCGCGGAGTACACTGGTCTTCCCACTGCCTGAAGGGCCGACGATCGCGGAAAGAGTTCCAATGGGTAACCGGAAATCGACCCCTAGGGAGGGTAGATCATGCTCCAGGGAGATCGACAACATCAGGCGCTCTTCTGCCTTTGTTGACCACGCCTTTCCAGAACACCATAGCCAAGCGCCACCGTAACCAGTGAGATCAGCAGTAAAAAGCCTGCCATGTGTCCTGCCGCAAGCGGATCAAAAGCTTGGACACGATCAAATATNGCTATAGATAAAGTTCGAGTTTCTCCNGGGATATTACCGCCGACCATCAACACNACTCCAAATTCACCAAGCGTGTGCCCNAGNGTCAGAACCGCCGCCGANAGCACACCCGGCCAGGCGAGAGGCATCTCGANCCGTNTGAAAGTNTGCCANGGTGTCATTCCACAGCACGCGGCAGCATCNTGCAGTTCGTTGGANACANNCTCAAAAGCTCGTTGCACCGGCAGNATGGCNAAAGGCAGGTTAACCAGNATTGAAGCCACGACGAGACCNGGAAAACTGAAGACCAATGAAACCCCAAACCAGGACATGATGAACTCTCCGATGGGCGACCGGGTGCCGGTGAACACTAGAAGGTAATAGCCGATCACCGTGGGCGGAAGGACCAGAGGCAGCGCAAAAAACGCCTGTAGCCAGGGCCGTGCTCGAGTCTGCGTTTTCGCCAGCCAACGACCCGTCACGATACCGATGGGAAGAAGTAAAACAAGGGTCCAGGCTGCGAGCTGCAANGATAGATGAAATGCGTTCCAGTCCATTTCTGGGATAAACCAGCTCGATGNCTAAGGTTACAGAGTTGGGTTAGCTGGTTTGGGAACGAGNAATCCATGACGCNTGAAGATTTCCCGAGAATCAATGGACTGCAGATATGCAAAGAACTCGCGCGTCTTTTGATCGGCGCCGGGCAACAGAACCATTTGCTGGTGAAGTTCAACGCTCGGAAAAGTCTCTTTAGGGAGGGCCTGGAGTTTCCCGGTTTCTTGCAGTTTTGCTACCCTTGCAAGTGGCAGCGGCACCAACGCCACATCGACATCACCCTGAAGCGCGTACTGGACTGCTTGTCCCGCGTTGGCACCGAGCAGAAGTACCTGNCTCGCTCGGGTCCAGGTGCCTGCATGTTCTAAAGCCGCCCTTGCGGCACTGCCATAGGGCGCATACTCTGGATTGGCTATCACTAAGCGCTGAACAGTGCCGTTTTGGAGAGCATAGTCAAGCGCCATCAGCGGATTCTCAGTCTCGCCAAGCAGTCCGGATCGGCTATATAGTGCCAGCACACCCTCNGCATAAGTCACCGGTGACCCCTGAGTTAATCCAAGGCCCGCCAGCCACTGCACGTAAGCNGTATTTGCGGATAGAAACAGTACATAAGGGGCACCGTTCGCAATCTGATTTGCCAAGGTGCCCGATGACCCAAAAACCAGCCTGACGGATTCCCCTCTAACCTCGTTATAACGAGTGGATATCTCTTCAAGCGCAGGCCGAATACTTGCCGCAGCCGCTATTAGTGGCCCACCCGCCATCACTATGGTCGAACAGAATGCGGTACTGATCCAAAAAAACAGAACAACGGTGCAGGTTCGAAAATTTTTCACACTTCCTGGACCGTAAGCAAATTGGTATCCAACGCGATCGTTCGCAAAAGTTCTGGATTTTGCTGCTGCGCAGCATGACACAGGAGATAACGCTCAAAGCGGCTAAGATCCGTCCAGTTTGCATGAACCCGGGCATCCAGTCTGAATTCGGAGATCTCCAGCGGCTCTGCTTGATTAAGCCACAGTGTGATAGGCGCCGCTGCCGGAGTAATACGCGGCATTACCTCTCGGTTAGCGGATTCCAGCGCCTGGCTAAGAACTCGACAAAAATCTTCTTCGCCAGCAGGGCCTTCGAACGGAGTATCGATGAGATTCTGGCGATCATTGTCGCTGAAAGCGCGCCAATCCGTAAGGTGAATCTTAGCCCCAGCGAGATCAAGTTTCATCCGCACAACTAGGGGAATATTGCGTCTTTCCGGATCTTTTGCGCGNTCCAACGCGAGCATCTGTTCCATGAGCCGACTCCTTTGATGTGGGATAGTGGTGTCATCATTCTGCCCGTTGGAGGAGGGCTCTCATATAACATTCTAACTATTCATTCATTGTTCAAATCATACTAACTATCGTTCGATTTGTATTAACAATTTAACTATCAACCCCATTAGAAAAAACGATTAGCAATTTTACTTATTAGGGGATACTTTGNTNACGACCAAAAAAAAGATTGATAAGCTTATTAAGTAAATTAAACCTTGGTCAGTTAATGTTGCTTCTGTTGAGCTTTAGCTAACAACTTTATAGGAGAAGTGGTATGACGCAAGAAAAGGTATTGCAACCGATCTCTCGAGGTTCACCCGAGAAGTACTCTGAGGGAACGGCGCGGGAAGAGGGAGCACTTAAACCCACTACACGACGCTCGTTTTTAACTGGCGCAGCTTCGGCAGTTGCGGCAGCGACAGTCGCGTCGACAACTGGAGCCATCGCGGCACCGTTACAGGTGCAGCCTTCATCGAAGTCGATGGGCCGCACCACCGTCCCACAAGGCTATGGCATGCCCTCGAAGTATGAGGGGCACGTTACTCGGAATCGTACTGATGTGTACGTCAACAAGCAGAACTACTCTGACTGGAGCATGACGCCGATCCAGCATCAGCAGGGAATCGTAACGCCAAATGGACTTATCTTCGAACGGCATCATGCGGGTATTCCTGACATTGATCCTGACACGCACGAGCTCGTCATCCACGGTATGGTCCGGCAACCGATGCGGTACACGATGGATAACCTCATGCGCTACCCTTCAGTCTCGAAGTTTCACTTTATGGAGTGCTCGGGCAACGGCTTGACCGACTGGTTGGCTGTGAAATCAAAGACAGTGCAACAGACCCATGGCTTGCTGTCGTGTTCCCAGTTCACGGGTGTTCCGGTGTCTTGGTTACTAGATGAGGTCGGTCTTGAGTCCGGCGCCAAGTGGTTGTTGTTCGAAGGAGCCGACGGTTCCGCGCATGCACGAAGTATCCCGCTTGACAAGGCGCTTGATGACGTGATGCTTGTCTTCGCGTCGGGCGGTGAGATGTTACGTCCGGAGAATGGTTATCCTTTGAGAGCTTTCATCCCGGGATGGGAAGGAAATACTTCGGTAAAGTGGCTGCGACGAATCAAGGTTTCCGATCAGCCATGGCACCTGCGAAGTGAGACCGCGCGCTATACAGACCCCATGCCTGAGGGCAAATTTCGTCAGTTCTCAATGGAGATGGAGTGTAAATCCGTCATCACGAACCCATCAGGCGGTATGCAGATGCAGGGCCCGGGGCTCTATGAGCTTCAAGGTTTCGCCTGGTCCGGCAACGGCACTGTAAAGGCTGTGGATATCACGACCGACGGCGGGAGCACCTGGCGTACTGCAGATCTAGAGGGGCCAATAATGGATAAGTGTCTGACAAGGTTCCGTTATCGTTGGAACTGGGACGGAGGTCCGGCGAAAATCGCAAGTCGCGCAGTGGACANCACCGGTTATGTNCAACCGACCGTAGCCGAGCTNGCAGNGAATCGGCGCATCGCGGGTTTTGTACAGCATCATAANGGNATCTTTCCTTGGGCCATTAACACAAACGGGGAGGTNNCAAATGCAATTGCATAAAATTACTATAGCCAGTGGGTTAGCGCTTGCCTTGTCTTTCTCTACCGCGTTTGCAGGTAGTTCCAAGCCTGCTGTAAGCTTTGGTACGGCGACCAGTGAAGCGGACATCGCGGCTTGGGATATCGACATTCAGACAGCCACCGGAAAGGGCCTGCCAGCCGGATCTGGCTCTGTTGCGCAGGGTAAGGCATTGTTTGAAATGCAATGCGTTTCCTGCCATGGCGTTGATGCAGCCGGCGGCCCGCAGTATGGTTCGATGGTTGGCGGCAAACGGCCTTTGACCGGGGGCGGGTACCCGTATGCACCGATTCTGTTCGACTATATACGTCGCGCAATGCCGATGAATGCGCCTCAGTCCCTGTCGAATGATCAGGTCTACGCACTGACGGCATACATTTACGCGCTAAATGAATTTATCCCGCAAGATGCCGTACTGGATGCTGGGTCTCTGGCTTCAATTCAGATGCCCGCCCATGTCCGAGATGGCTTTATCGTCGACGATCGTCCGGATACCGCTGCGACACGGTGTATGGAAGACTGTTAAGTAGAGATTGTTAATGTTATCGTAAAACCTGAGGGCTGCCTCAGTGGGCTAGAGTAACTTAGTCCACTGAGGCATCCTAACGGATTGCCTGGAAACAGTGGTGGCTTCTCCAGGTAACTCTTCCTTCATATCTGAACGTCAGCGCTCTGCGTCTTAAGAACCTTTAATTGCGTTCGAGAAGCAAGCCCTGCACGAGTACATCCTCGCCTATTCCGGATACGCTTGCTTCCAACTTGTCATGCTCCTCATTTTGAACGAGGTAATTAGAGGTTTAATCGTTTCATAACTTTAGCTATATTTGTTCTAATGATTTAGAGCAGATATTTAGAAGCTAACAACAAAAACGAGTTGGTGTGCTCTTTCACGGCGGCAAAAGGGGTTCGAATCCCCCTGGGGACGCCATGCATCAAGTATTTAGGGGTTTATCGATGCTTCTGCTTGCGCCTGGCAGGTGGCGTAGAGTCGCGGGCCCGACCCGGTGGCTTGTAAAACATCACTTTAGTTTCTAGGCCTACCTCCAGTGGGTCCGAAAACTACCCCCAGACGGCAAGATCTTGGCACTTTAAACGACTTTATTATGCTGAGCCCATGCCAACTTTAACCATGATCACATTTTTACTGAGAGAATTATGAGCTTTTTAGAGTTTTATATTGATGGACAATGGGTCAAACCAGTTCATGCCGACACCATTGATGTCGTCAACCCAGCCACTGAGCAGATTATCGAAACCATTAGCGCAGGAAGCGCTGAAGATATAGATAGAGCCGTTTCAGCAGCCCGCAGAGCATTCGATAGTTTCTCCCGTAGCTCAAAGGAAGACCGCATCGAGTTGCTCACAAGCGTTCGTGAAATCTATAAAAAGCGATTTGACGATATTGCAAAAGCCATCCGACTGGAAATGGGTGCTCCGTTGCATCTTGCGAACGGCGGGCAAACTTCGGTTGGCCTGGGGCACCTAAAAACTGCCATCCGAGTTCTTGAGGAGTTCGAATATGAGCAGGAAAAGGATGGTTTTCTTATTAGATACGAGCCCATCGGCGTCTGCGGACTAATTACACCCTGGAATTGGCCGATGAACCAGATCGTAGCCAAACTTGCGCCGGTGTTGGCGGCTGGCTGCACTTGTGTTCTAAAGCCTAGCGAACTTGCGCCATTGTCTGCACATATTATGGCTGAGATTCTTCATGAAGCAGGCGTACCGGCTGGAGTCTTTAATTTGGTTAATGGATACGGGCCGGTCGTTGGCGAAGCGATGTCTGCCCATGAAGATATCGAAATGATGTCATTTACTGGCTCGACCCGAGGCGGAGTTGCAGTTGCCAAGGGCTCAGCCGATACGGTAAAGCGCGTAAGTCAGGAATTGGGAGGGAAATCGGCGAATATCGTTTTGGACGATGACCAACTAGGCGAATCAGTACGCCGGGGTGTGCTGGCCTGCATGGATAACACAGGACAATCATGCAACGCTCCGACAAGAATGTTTGTACCGACAGCGCGGTACGAGGAAGCACTAGAAATCTCCCGAGAGGTTGCCGAGACACTCGTTACAGGAAATCCTGAACTTGAGAATACTCAGATCGGCCCAGTGGTGAGTGCAGCTCAGTTTGATAAGGTTCAGCGGCTCATTAGCTCAGGTATTGAAGAGAAGGCAACGCTGGTTACGGGGGGAGTTGGTCGTCCTGAGCATTTAGATAAAGGCTACTTCGTTAAGCCGACAATTTTCGGTGGGGTGACTCCACAGATGTCGATTTTTCGAGAGGAGATCTTTGGCCCTGTGTTATCGATCATCGCATATGAAAATCAGGAAGAAGTGGTAAATATGGCAAACGATACCCCCTATGGGCTTGCGGCCTATGTGTCCGGTTCAGATAACTCTGAGTTAATGAAATATGCGCGAGAGCTTCGAGCCGGCCAGATTCACCTTAACTACACTGGTGGAGGGACAAACGCTCCCTTCGGCGGCTTCAAACAATCAGGTAACGGCCGCGAAAAGGCGGAGTGGGGATTTGAGGAGTTTCTGGAGTGCAAGGCGATACTTGGAAGGAAAGACGGGTCAAGCTCATGATTAATGGAACCAGCTCAGTTACGACTCATGATCAACAACCGTAAATTTGGCTTGGGCTCCACGGCTTTTAGGGCAGCAGGAGTTCGAATCCCTTTGAGGACGCCAAAACCTCCGCATTAGAGTGAGATCTGCCTATTGTCTGTGTAGGCCGTGGGAGGTACGCTTTAGCGATGAGCACGGCAAATTCCAACCTTATGCACGCCGATGTGATCATCCTCGGCGCCGGCATCATGGGCGCCAGTATCGCTTTTCAGCTGAGCCGGCAGTCTGACAAAAAGGTAGCGGTTATCGATGCCCGGCGTCCCGTGGGAGGGATGTCTGGCCGCACCTTCGGGCAGATCCGACAGCATTACTCCAATGCGCTGATGGTCGAACTTTCCATCCGGGGGTTTGATACCCTCGAGAACTGGAACGAGCGGGTAGGGGTTGGCGATCCGGGCTACGTCAAGATGGGATACATGCTATTTGTGGCGTCGAATCAGATCGATGCTTTAAAGCGAAATATCGAACTTGGATGGAGTCTTGGCGTCGATACCCGATTCGTAGAACCGGACGAGATACAACAGGTAGAGCCGGGGATCACGGTCAATGGCCTGACCGGCGCCTGTTATGAACCTGATGCGGGCTATATTGATGTCACCCGAATGGTGCTCAGTTGGCTGACGGCGGCCCAGACTTCAGGGGTACAGTTACTGACCCCCCTCACGGCGACGGCAATCACGACCGAGTCGGGCAGGGTTACTGGCGTTATTACCGACGAAGGTGTGGTAACGGCCCCCGTGGTGATCAATGCCACCGGCGCTTGGGGGCGAGATCTGTTGGGTACCCTCGATCTTAATGTCCCGCTAAAGAACACGCGACTCGACATGACCTACATCGACACCGGACAGGGGTCTGTGATCAGAAGTTGTGTCACGGACGGCGTTTCCAATGTTGTGATGCGGCCACACTGGGGTAGCATGATGTTGGTCGCAGCGTACCCACCGGAGTCGATTCCGACAGATGACCCGGTGGGTCCGGTGGAGGAAGAAGCCTACGAAAGGCATCACGAGCGTATGAGACGGGCCTTCCAGGACAGGATTCCCCAACTCCGTGGGTTTCAAGTGCACTCCAATATCAGTGGAGCCTATGATGTCACGCCGGATTTTCATCCAATCGTTGGTTGGGCTCCGGCCATAGAGGGGCTATACCTGGCGATGGGTTTTTCAGGGCACGGATTGAAACTGTCGCCCGGGATTGGTGAAGCCGTGGCGGCGATGGTGCTCGAACGTGAACCGCCCATCGATATCAGCGCGCTACGTTATGAGCGCTTTGCTGAAAATGACTTGATGTACCTTGCCTACGGCCCAAGTGCACGGGCTTAAGGGGTCGGTAGCCTTACGGACCTAGAGAATCTAGCCAGTCGCTGACTTCCTTAGTCAGTAGTTCACTGTTATCGGAGAAGTAGTGATCGGCACCGGTAGCGACCACCTGTTTTGATAAAGGATTACCGCCATGATTGATCAGTTGAAGCCGCTCGGGCGCCAAACGGTGTACCGCCGGGTAATCCAGTTCTCCATATAGATCCAGCACCGGCACCTTGAGNGATGCGAAGGGNAAGGGATGACGCATCGGCTGCTGATAGTCGGTTGCACCCATGCCGATTCCAATAAAGGCGTCGATGTCCTGGTCGGCATATTGTTCCATCCAGAGCATCGCCATGTGGGCCCCACAACTGTGTGCCAGTAGCACAATGGGTGAAATGTTTTCAGCTTTGAGGTGCGCCAAAGCGGCGTCAATGCGGGGCAGGACCTCGGGTAAGACTGGAAGGTAGTCAAAGTACTTGGCCGATTTTTCCAACACGGGCAGTTGCAGTGACAGCGTATGCCAGCCAGCTTCCGACAACCCTACGCGCAAAGGACCAATATTCTCAGGCCAGTCGGCATGAAATCCGCGTCCGTGTAAAAGAATGACACCGCCGCGGGTGGTATCCGTCTGTGAAGCCATCTGAACGGCAGTGAATGCATCCGCACCGGGCATAAGGGAGATAAGCGCTCCGTCAAAGAGATTGGCTTCGATTTCTTCAACCAGTCGATCCTCTCGATCACGGTCGCTGCTGTGGCCTGGGAAGGCTAGTAGAGCCAAAAGAATCGCAAGAATGGCAAGCCAATATCTGCGTTCAATGCGGCAGGGAATCAGCGTCAGCGGTGTTTTCATGTTTTGGTAAATTGCAAAGGCCGTTATCATAGAAGTACCGCCCGGNTTTCTGGCANACCGGACAGTGGTTTACGGGCTCACGCTGTGAGTCACCGAATAATGATAATGCCTGCCGGAGCCAGTTGTGAACACTATTTTCATATGANCNAATCAGATGAACTTGTGCAAATCGCCGTAAAAACCGGGGAGATTCTGCTCGACCGTGGCTGGCGTCTCGCTGCCGTCGAGTCATGCACCGGAGGATGGATTGCCAAGACGG
This sequence comes from Proteobacteria bacterium TMED61, assembly GCA_002171735.1. GTDB lineage: Bacteria > Pseudomonadota > Gammaproteobacteria > Arenicellales > UBA868 > UBA868. Next base: position 12,233 of record NHDO01000035.1, read on the forward strand.
CGACTTCTATATCTGGCAGNTCAGACTGGTTTGAGTGCGGCCTCGTTACCTATAGCAACGCATCCAAAGAATCNCTCGTAGGGGTGCCAAGGTCCATGATCTCGCGTCATGGTGCGGTCAGCGCTGAGGTAGCCGAGGCNATGGTAGCAGGGGTGCTCGAGCGCACAGATGCCCGCGCCGCGGTTTCGGTTACTGGCATCGCCGGNCCTGGCGGTGGTAGTGATGAAAAGCCTGTAGGCACNGTATACATCGCNTGGCAGTTNCCGGGCGTAGANANGATGTCTGAGCGNTTTCATTTTCATGGTAATCGNGACGAAGTGCGCCGCCAGTCTGTGGNGACAGCNCTTTCGGAACTGGTGCGCCTTATTCAGGNCGCNCCGGCATAATTTTGTGAAGCAGTTCGCTGGGTTGATCATTTGGATTATGAAATAATGCCCCTGATCCCGATATGNACNCGGCGCTGGCGANGCGTAACCAACGAGATCAGNAAATCAAGGAATTTCAGCAATCAATCGGAGTGACACATGGATGAGAACAGGCAGAAGGCCTTAGACGCAGCTCTCGGACAGATCGAGCGCCAGTTTGGCAAAGGCTCAGTAATGCGCCTCGGTGACGCCCAGGCCGGGCAAAGCATCGAAAGCATCTCGACTGGCTCACTCGGGCTCGATATTGCCCTCGGGATCGGNGGGTTGCCGCGTGGCCGCGTCGTCGAGATTTATGGCCCCGAATCGTCAGGCAAGACAACCCTTACGCTTTCCGTGATTGCCCAGGCCCAGAAGGCTGGCGGCACCTGCGCTTTTATTGATGCTGAACACGCGCTCGATCCGACGTATGCGGAACGATTGGGTGCGCGGGTGGATGATCTCCTGGTATCACAGCCTGATACCGGAGAGCAGGCGCTCGAAATCGCCGATATGCTGGTACGCTCGGCGGCTGTCGATGTAGTCGTAGTGGACTCTGTGGCCGCGTTAACCCCCAAAGCCGAAATCGAAGGCGAAATGGGCGATCACCATGTTGGCTTGCAGGCGAGACTGATGTCCCAGGCACTGCGTAAACTCACCGCNAACATCAAGCGTTCAAATACGATGGTGATCTTTATCAACCAGATCCGNATGAAGATCGGCGTGATGTTCGGTAACCCCGAAACCACAACGGGCGGNAATGCGCTCAAGTTCTATTCCTCGGTGCGGCTCGACATCCGTCGGATCGGTGCCGTAAAGAAAGGTGACGAGATTCTGGGGAACCAGACCCGTGTCAAGGTCGTCAAGAACAAGGTGGCGCCGCCGTTTCAAAAATGTGAGTTCGACATTCTTTATAACGAAGGTATCTCCAAGGAAGGAGAGCTTATCGACATGGGCGTCGAGCACAAACTTGTTGAGAAATCCGGGGCCTGGTACTCCTATAACAGCGAGCGAATTGGTCAGGGCAGGGACAATGTTCGCGAATTCCTAAGAGAGCATCCCGATATGGCATCGGAGATTGAAAACCTGGTCCGCCAGAAGATGGGCCTCAACGAGGTCGGTAACCGTCTGGAGGCAGGAGCCAACGCTGTGGTTGAGCCCGAACGTGAGCCTGAAACAGAAGAGGCATAAACCGTTAGGTCGCCATGAGTGATGCCATTGCGGACCCGCGTGCGCAGGTCCGCGACAAGGCGCTTGGCCTGCTCGTGCGGCGTGAGCACAGCCGCGGTGAGTTACAGCAAAAACTGATTCAGAGGGGCTTTGAAAGCCCCTTGATCGATCAGGTGCTCGATGAGCTTTGTGCGAGTAATGAGCTTTCCGATACGCGTTATGCGCAGGCGCTCATTTCTCACCGCGCAAAGGCAGGCTACGGCCCGGCCTATATCCGCCAGGAATTGCGTGAACGCAGTGTCGCCCCAGAGATTATTGACACTTCTCTGGTTGAGGCGGAGTTCTCCTGGATCAAAATCGCATCCGCGAAGCATGCCAGCCGATTTCCAGATCCTGTGATCCAGGACTACAAGGATTGGGCTCGTAGGGCTTCATATCTGCAGCGACGGGGGTTCGATACGGAAACTATTCGCCAAGTGCTCGGCGAATGGCAAAGTCCCGGTTAAAATCAGGTTTTCACCCGCTGCCTGGTTTGCCGGGCTGCGTTGTTCTGTCGCTGAAGAAAAATGAAGACCCGGGACATAAGAAAGCAATTTCTGGATTATTTTGCTGCACAGGGGCACGAAATCGTGCCAAGCAGTCCGTTGGTGCCCCATAACGATCCCACGCTGCTGTTTACTAATGCGGGGATGGTGCAGTTCAAGGATGTGTTTCTTGGCCAGGAGAAAAGGCCCTACCATCGGGCGGTCACCGCCCAGCGGTGCGTACGTGCAGGCGGCAAGCATAACGATCTCGATAACGTTGGTTATACCGCCCGGCACCATACATTTTTCGAGATGCTGGGTAACTTCAGTTTTGGCGACTATTTCAAGCGTGAGGCCATCGAGCATGCTTGGACATTGCTGACCGAAGGTTACGGCCTGTCAGCGGAAAAACTCTGGATTACGGTTTTTGAAGAAGACGACGAAGCCGCAGATATTTGGCTTGGCGAGATCGGTGTGCCCGCTGAGCGCTTTGCCCGGATCGGCGCCAGCGATAACTTCTGGGCTATGGGTGATACCGGACCGTGTGGCCCCTGTAGTGAGATTTTTTATGATCATGGTCCCGAGGTCGCCGGTGGTCCGCCGGGATCTCCTGATGCCGACGGTGATCGCTATGTTGAGATCTGGAATCTCGTCTTCATGCAGTTCAATCGCGATGCAGACGGTAACGACACTTCTTTACCCAAGCCTTCGGTGGATACGGGGATGGGGCTCGAACGCCTCGCGGCTGTTCTGCAGGGTGTACACAGTAATTACGAGACAGATCTTTTTGTTGCCCTGATTAGGGCAGCAGGTGAGGTCACCGGCTGTAATGATCTTAATAACACATCATTGCGGGTTATCGCGGATCACATTCGCTCCAGTGCGTTTCTGGTTACGGATGGGGTGGTCCCATCAAACGAGGGCCGCGGTTATGTGTTGCGCCGTATCATTCGTCGTGCGATTCGCCATGGTTATCAGGCGGGTGCATCCGGCCCCTTCATGCATAAACTGGTCGCGCCGTTAGTCGAGGAGATGGGTGAGGCTTGTCCCGAACTTGTCGAAGCTCAAGCGCGCGTGGAAGAGGCATTGGCACTTGAGGGTGAACGCTTTGCGCAGACTCTGGACCAGGGCCTGCGTATTCTTGAACAGGGACTTGCTGATCTTTCTGGAACTGTGATTCCAGGCGAGCTTACCTTCAAACTCTACGATACTTTTGGCTTTCCTGCCGATC
>NHDO01000036.1 GCA_002171735.1 Proteobacteria bacterium TMED61
CGTGAATTTGCGCCACGTGCGGGGACGCCGGAAGTGCCTGCGGCGGGAACGACTAATAGAGCGTTGGCTTGTTATCTTGTCCGTCATGGTTTGATCAATACACAAGGTGATGCGCCGTGCATCGTTCGCGCGGAACAGGGGTACGAAATCGAACGTCCGAGTCTCGTCACCACCCGCGTGGCGCTCGATGAAAACGTGCCCACCGATATTTGGGTGGGGGGTCTTGCCACCCAGGTCGTCCGTGGGCAATTTTCCGTCTGAAAGTAGGCCGCTGGCGGCGTTGTATTTATCTCGCTCTATGACAGAATCTTCGGATGACTGAATACCGGACAACATCGCTTGCCAAAGGATTGCCCGCTACGGTGCCGTTTGTCGGGCCCGAGGCGCAAGAGCGANTCCTCGANAANACATTNGCNGCNCGGATCGGNGCNAACGAAAACGTCTTNGGCCCTTCTGCAAANGTCACCCAGGTCATNGCTGAGATGGGTGCACAGGCNTGGAAATANGGNGACCCNGAGTTCTTTGAGCTTCGCCACGCGCTNGCAGAGCATCATGGTGTTGGGNCGGAGCACATCATGGCGGGAGAGGGTATTGACGGCCTCTTTGGTTATCTGGTCCGGCTCTTCGTGGGTNNGGGCGANAAGGTNNTCACNTCAGCAGGNGCGTATCCCACCTTTAATTTTCACGTTGCAGGCTATGGNGGGGNACTCATCACTGTGCCATACCGGGATGACCATGANGATACTGAAGCGTTGATCGAGGCGGCGAAACTCCACAATCCCAAACTCGTCTACCTCGCTAATCCCGATAACCCCATGGGTACATGGTGGCAGGCGGAGGTGGTCGAGGCGATGGTGGAGAAGATGCCGTCAGAGTCCTTGCTGGTNCTCGACGAAGCCTATGGCGAATTTGCCCCGGAGGGTGTGATGCCCNCAATCGATCCGTNTGATAGCCGGGTATTGCGGTTTCGTACCTTTTCCAAGGCCTATGGGTTAGCCGGTATCCGTGTGGGTTATGCGATCGGCGAGGCGACACTGATCAACGATTTCAACAAGATCCGCAATCACTTCGGGCTTGGATGTGTCGCCCAAGCGGCGTGCGTCGCAGCGCTTTCGGATACGTCGCATCTTAACAGCGTGGTTGCCAGGGTCAGAGAAGCCCGTGAGAGGCTTTATCAGATTGCATCGGATAACGGGCTTNAAGCCTTAGCATCGGCAACGAATTTCGTGGCGATTGACTGNGGTCGCGACGGTGATTTCGCCAAGGCGGTTTTAGACAATCTCGTGGCCCAGGGAATTTTCGTGCGGATGCCGGGAGTGGCTCCGCTGAACCGGTGCATTCGCGTCTCGGTAGGGTATCCAGAAGATCTTGAACTGCTTGCGACCGCGTTGCCCAAAGCCCTGGAAGCGGCAGCACGCTAAGGCCGTTGTGCTGATTATTTGACCNGATAGTAAGAGAAAGAAAGTTCAACGTAAGTGTGGAGAAGACTATGTCAATAACTCTGGATCAGGCNCAAACCCTGATAGGCGGCGCGCTGGCAGAGGCGCGNAANNTGNANCTNAAGCCGGTCNGCGTGATCGTGCTGGATATTCGTGGTTCGATTGTTGCTGCGGCTTCCGAAGACGGTGTTAGCGCTATGCGGGCTCGGATTGCCCATGGCAAAGCCAATGCGGCGATCGCACTCGGTATGGGTACCCGCGCCCTGATGAACCGGGCGGAACAGCAGGCCTACTTCATTCAGTCGATAAACGGCCTTGCTGGTGGCGACATGGTGCCGGTACCGGGAGGCGTGCTGGTGCGGGATGCTTCGGGCGGACTGCTCGGGGCAGTGGGGATCTCTGGCGATACCTCNGACAATGATGAATCGGCAGCACTGGGCGGTATTACTGCTGCAGGCCTTGAGGCCGAAACGGGTTGATGGTTTATAGAGCGTGCCGACTTTAGGCCTTGCCAAGTCTTTAGGCTACGGTATTATTCCGCGGCCAAAAAATTTCTAANGGGGCGAAAGCCATGTCCATGCCTTACCTGACACCCTCGATCCGTATACGAAAAACACCGTTCTCNAGTCGTGTTAACGCGGCAGGCGTTAAGGCCTATACGGTGTATAACCATATGTTGCTCCCGTCTTTTTTTACCACGCCGGAAGAGGACTGTCAGCACCTGAAGTCTGCAGTTCAGGTCTGGGATGTTTCCGTCGAACGTCAAGTNGAGATTGTAGGACCAGATGCACTTCGTCTGGTACAGATGACAACGCCACGTGATATGTCCCGCATGCAGGATGATCAGTGCTATTACGTGCCGATGGTAGATGCATCGGGCCGAATGATGAACGACCCGGTAGCGATACGGCTGCATCAGGATCGCTTTTGGCTGTCGCTTGCTGATTCCGACATGCTGCTGTACTGCAAGGGCCTCGCGGCAGCCGCCCATCTTGATGTCGAGGTGTTCGAACCGGATGTTTCGCCACTGGCGATCCAGGGACCCAAGGCTGATGAACTGGTGGCCCGCGTATTTGGTGACGATATCGTCAGNACGCGTTTTTTCAGATACAAGACAATAAATTTTCAGGGNCAGGATATGATCATCGCCCGCTCCGGGTGGTCCCACCAGGGTGGCTTTGAACTGTATCTTGACGGCAGNCAGTATGGCGAAGCACTTTGGGACGCCCTCTTTGCGGCGGGTGAGGATCTGGACGTGCGTGCGGGATGTCCGAATCTGATTGAGCGGATCGAGGCAGGGCTTCTGTCTTTTGGTAGCGACATCACGCCGGCCCATACACCTTTCGAGGCAGGGCTTGGTAAATACTGTGACCTCGATACGGTGAATGGCTTTCTTGGGTATGCAGCCCTGTCAAAGTTGAGTACCCCTTCGAGNCAGATTCGCGCACTGGAGATGGACGGCCCCGCGGTGCCTGCAATCTACGATCCCTGGCCGTTGCAGGATGGTGAAGGTAATGTGGTGGGGCAGATTTCATCCTCAACCTGGTCGCCTGACTACGANACNAACGTGACCATTGCCATGGTCGATCGCNCACANTGGGACGCNGGNACCGTCCTGACGGCNAAGGTTCCTGATGCTGACCGCAATGCGACGGTCNGTGCCGGGTTCTGGGGCTAGGAGCGATCTCTTAGCGGTCGTAGCCTGAAAAGTTACAGCAGGACCTCNAGAGCACGGTCGTGCTGGGGCGGGCTTTTGTGGTGGATGGCCTGGATCGCTTTTTGCCTTGATATCCCGTAGATTCAGTTTTTTCTTNTCATCAATGCGTTAATCAGCATGGGCCTATATCAGGAACTGTCCGGTTTGCTCGTGGTCTCTATGGAGCAGGCCGTCGCCGCGCCATACTGCGGGCTGATGCTGGCGGATGCCGGAGCCCGTGTCATCAAGATAGAGCGTAAGGAGGGAGACTTTGCGCGGGGATATGATCGTGGCGCCAATGGCAACAGTGTCTTCTTCTCCTGGCTTAACCGCGGCAAGGAGTCGATTGCCATCGATCTCAATTCGGATGACGATGAAGCGCTGCTGAGATCAATGCTGGAAAAAGCTGACGTCTTTTTGCACAACCTTGCCCCCGGTGCGTTAGCAAGACGCGGCTTTGGCGGCGATGCGCTGCGCGAACATAATCCGGGGCTCATTACCTGTGAGATCAACGGTTACGGTTCTTCAGGTCCAGGCGCCNGGAAAAANGCTTATGATTTTCTCGTTCAGGCTGAAAGCGGTATNTGCGCAATCAATGGTACCCGGGAGCAGCCTGCCCGTGTCGGTATTTCCATTTGTGATATTGCTTCCGGGCAGACGGCGTTCTCCTCGATCCTGAGGGCGCTGATNCANCGCGGGCGTACCGAAACCGGGATTGATATTTCCATCGCCATGTTTGATGTGATGGCAGACTTCATGAACTTCCCNNTGCTCGCGCATCGTTATCTCGGCGGGGCGCCTGAACGCATGGGTTTGACCCATGCGTTGATTGCCCCTTATGGTGCCTACCGGGTGAAAGGTGANGGACAGATCCTGATCGCGATACAGAGTGACCGGGAATGGTGTACCTTCTGTGACGCCGTACTGGGCCAGCCTGAGTTGGGACAGGACCCGCGCTTTGTGAATAACACTGAGCGTGTCAGGCACCGGGACGTGATGGATGAGACCATCAATGCGGTATTNGGTCGATACGATATTGATCAGATTACCCAGTTGCTGGATGACGCGCAGATCGCNTGTGGACGCCTCAGCAGTGTTGAGGATCTTGCCGATCATGCGCTCATACGTAATCAGGTAGCGGACTTCGACGGCGTCGAGGTGACCATGGCTGACCTGCCGGTCGTCACTGATGGAGTCCGGCCAACCGTGGTCCCGGTGCTGGATCAGCACGGCTCGTCAATCCGCAAGGAATTCTCCGCTTAACATTGCCGTAGCCACGGCCAGACGAAGATGAATATCAAACCGCCTACTTACCCGCTTGACCACCCTGAGATTCGCGAAAGTGTTTCCCGCTTGTGCGAGGATTTTCCGGGAGAGTACTGGCGTAAGTGCGATCGTGAGCAGGCGTATCCNGGCGAGTTTGTGAAGGCGCTGACGGAAGCAGGNTTTCTGGGTGCCCTGATNCCCGAGTCCTATGANGGTTCAGGTTTGCCGCTCTCAGCNGGGGCGGCGATTCTCGAGGAAATTCACCGCTCGGGCAGTAATGCNGGGGCGTGTCACGCACAGATGTATACCATGGGCACGCTGTTGCGTCATGGATCTGAAGCCCAGAAGGAGAAATACCTGCCGGCCATCGCCCGAGGCGAACTGCGTCTCCAGGCTTTNGGNGTCACCGAGCCGACCAGTGGTACCGANACCACGGCACTTCGTACCACGGCCCAACGCNTCGACGATCATTACGTNGTGAACGGACAGAAGATCTGGACCTCTCGCGCCGAGTATTCAGATCTTATGATTCTGTTGTGCCGAACGACACCGAGGGACGAGGTTCAGAAAAAGACCGACGGGCTGTCGGTGTTGCTGGTGGATATGCGTGAGGCGGGTGACGAGACGCTCACCATCCGGCCGATTCGTACGATGATGAATCACGCGACGACCGAAATCTTTTTCGATGATATGCCGGTTCCGGTCGAAAACCTGATTGGAGAGGAAGGCCGCGGCTTTCGATACATTCTATCGGGCATGAATGCAGAGCGGATTCTGATCGCCGCCGAATGNATCGGCGACGCGAAATGGTTTATCCAGAAAGCCACCGCCTATGCGGCAGANCGCTCGGTGTTCGGACGGCCGATCGGCCAGAATCAGGGGGTACAGTTTCCNATTGCGAGNGCCTATGCCCAGATGCGTTCAGCNGAACTTATGCTGCGTGAGGCGATTCGACTTTACGATGNCGGTGAGAATCCNGGCGAAGAAGCAAACCTCGCAAAGATGCTTTGTGCGGAAGCATCCTGGACTGCCGCAGAGATGTGCGTGCAGACTCACGGGGGTTTTGGCTTTGCCGAGGAATACGATGTTGAGCGCAAGTTCCGCGAGGCGCGGCTTTATCAGGTGGCGCCGATTTCGACCAATCTTATTTTGAGTTACCTCGGCGAGCATGTCCTGGGCTTGCCACGGTCTTATTGATAGCGCCTGCGAGATCCAGCAATGAACGAAGAAGACCATAGGTCAGCCCAGCCCCGCAGAAGCTTTATTTTTGCCCCTGGCCTGAGGCCCGAGCTGTATCCCAAGGCGCTGGCAAGCGGTGCAGATATCGTCTGTGTTGAACTTGAGGACGGGATCGCGCCACATGACAAGGACGAGGCGCGAGAAAAGACCATGGCGCTCTTTGCCGAGCCCCAGGCCGACGATGGTGTGGAGCGCATTGTCCGTATCAACTGTCTGCGCTCAGCGGTAGGACTTGATGATGTTCAGGCGATTCTCGCGACCGACATGCCCCCGCCGGCATTGATGCTGCCCAAAGTAGTTTCTCCGGATGAAGTGGTCTGGCTTGATGATCTTCTGACTGAGCGCGGTCACGATACCCGTCTGCATATCATTATTGAGATGAATGCCGGCCTTGAAGCGGTCTTCGATATAGCTCGATCCAGCCCTCGTATTGATGCGCTGTTTTTTGGGGGCGTGGATATGGCTGCGGATCTGCGGTGTAAAAACGCCTGGGAGCCGCTGCTTTACGCGCGCTCGCGAGTGGTACACGCAGCCGCCAGCATCGGCGTTGATGCGGTCGATGTTCCGTATCTGGATCTAGAGGACCTTGAGGGCATGAAGGTTGCAGCTCAGCAGGCCAAGGATCTTGGATTCAGCGGCAAGGGGGCGATTCACCCGAAACAGATCGCGGATCTCAACGGTGTATTCACGCCCTCCGCCGAGGAGATCGCCCGGGCACGGAAAGTCCTTACAGCGTTTGAAGAAGCCAACACCGGCCTCGTCGTAGTGGATGGAAAGTTGATTGAAAAGCCCGTGGTCCGGGAGATGCAGAGAATTCTCTCCGTGGCAGGGCGCGCCGGGGTCTGAGTTGCTACACCTGCCACCTCTATCCCAAAGCATCTTTCAGGGCATTGGCGCCATCGCGTAGTGCTTCGNTGGCTTTATCCAGCATGCGGCTGTAGTGGATGAAACTGTGTAGTACCCCGGGGTAGATTTTCAGGGTGGCCTGTTTGCCTGCCGCCNGCATGGCGTCGTAAAGGGNNGTTGAGTCATCCTGCAGCGGATCGCATTGCGCAGCCCCGATGAAGGCTGTTGGCAGCAGGCGGATATCTCCATTCAAGACCTTGAAGCGGGGATCGTCTCTTTCCCGGGTTTCAGTAAGATAACTTGTCAGGTAAAACTCTTTTTCCTCAGGCGTAAACTCAAATTCGACGTTACCGTATTGCTCCCAAGAGCGTGACTGGGTTAAACCATAGGCGCCGTAATACAGCAGCAGAAACTGGATGANCCCGGGGCTTTGTTGGTGACAGAGCTGGGTCACGCCAACCGCCATATTGGCGCCAGCAGAATCGCCGCCGATTCCGAGCCGAGAACTGTCCAAACTGTAACTTTCACCCTTGGCCTGCAGCCACTCAATCACNGCCTGCGCCTCGCTGATCGCTACGGGGAATTTGTATTCTGGCGAGAGGGCGTAATCCACGCCCACTACACAGGCACTGGAGAAATCAGCCAGCAGCCGCATCACCCGATCGTGGGTATCGAGATTTCCGACCACCCAGCCTCCGCCATGAAGATACAAAAGGGTGGGCCCATCACTTGCGTTAAGCGGNCNGTAAATTCGGACGGGAACCTCCCGCACTGGCCCCNGAATGGCTAATTCGAAGACGTCATGCATNTCGGGTTTGATTTCGTTCCACCAGGCGCGCTCCGCGTTGTAGGCACCTCGCATTTCTTCAATGGAGAGTGTCGCAAGGTCATCTGATTCGCTGGTGAGCGTCGCCCGTTTTTTCATAACCGCCAGCATCTGAGGATCGAGTTGCATGGGTTATCTCCTGTGATCTGGGGAATCCGCGGTAGTCCACATGACGAGCAATATCATGCCGCCTGGTAAATCAGCCACTGCTGATCGAAGCGTTCAAGGTTCTCGCGGGTATATTCCACGAAGTCGAAATCGATCGTGGAATGAATCTCNGAAACCATGCTCCATAGAGTTTCTCTCAGNAAAGANGCACACTTCATCGCATCAAAAGCGTGTCGGGTGGTATCCGNNGTGGCCGCGTTGAAATAATGGTCCAGCAGCCAGNGCTCTTGCTCTGGGNAAAGNCCGTTATTCGATGCCAGATTAGCNAGATCAAAGAGCGGGCTGTTGTAGCCGGCATAGTCCCAGTCGATTAACCAGAGACGTTTGCCATCGTCGATAAAGTTTGCAGCGAGAAGATCGTTATGTCCGTANACAAGATCGATAGANCCGACAGCCTTTTCCAGCGCAGCACTCTTTTCCCTGAGTACCGGCAGTACGTCCCGCATTCGGCTGCCATCATTCTCAAGAGTAGCGAGGTAGTCACGAATCACATGGAATACCCAGAAGATAAGCGCCGGTCCTCGGACATGCTGCGTCAGTTCACGGTGACAGGTGTGTAGTATCGGGACGATCTGCTGCAGATAGGTATCCTGCCTGACATCCTCTTCGGCAAGCGTTTTCCCCTCGATAAAATCAAGAATCANAATACCGGGTACCTGGTGCACAACAGCTGGCGACAGTCCAACTTTTGCAGCGGCGCGGCTCGCCTGCAGTTCGTTGAAGCGCATGACGCCATGCAGGGGTATATCGTTGCCCATCCTTACAAAATACTTGTGGCCCTGGTCGGTGGCAACGAAATTTCGGTTGGTGATGCCACCACCGATGGGTTCCAGGCTAACACCACCTTTCCAGAAGTCCAATTGCGCAATCTCTTGTTCAGCGTGATCGTTCATGTCCATGATCCAAAATAGTGTCTTTAAGTTCAGGCCGCGAAGCAGTTGTGCTCAGCCTACTGTGTTCGGCAGTACCTTGGCAATAATTTCGGAGAACACCGCAAGTGCTGAAGCTCTTGGGAATGTGCGTCGATAGACGAGGCGCACCTCGCGGACGGCTTCCGGGATACTCACCTCCCGCAGAATGACCTTGTCGGTGGCGAGACGTCCGCCATGGACTGAAAGTGCTGGGACCAACGTGATACCCAAGCCCATGCCCACGAGTTGCACGAGTGTTTCAAGGCTGGAGGCGTTCAGTCTGGGGAGTGGATTTACCGCATCCCGGCTGTCGATCTTGCAGGCGCTGATGATCTGTTCTGACAGACAATGCTCTTCAGACAACAAAAGTACTTTTTCATCCTTGAGGTCTGAAAGTGATACCACATCTTTGTTGTAGAAGTGATGGTCCCGCGGATGAGCGAGCCAGAAAGGTTCTTTGAACAATCGAATTTCGCCAAGATCCTCACCGGGTGGAGAAGTGGCAAGCAGGGCGCCGTCCAGCTGATGTTCACGTAACTTCCCTATCAGTTGATCTGTTGTGGCTTCAGTGAGTTCGAGCAAGAGTTCCGGGTGCTGATGCTGAAGTTCCAGCATGAAGAGCGGCACCAGGTAAGGACTCAAGGTATGAATTGCGCCGATCCGAAGTGGACCCGCCAATGGATCGTTTTGAGCGTCGCCAAGGCTGCGGATGACTTCGGCCTGCTCGAGTATCTGCCTTGCGTGCCCGATGATCGCCTGCCCAATTGGGGTGACATGTACACTGCGGTTCGTCCGCTCGAAAAGGATTGCACCGAGTTCCTCTTCAAGCTTGTGAATCTGCCCCGAAAGCGTTGGCTGACTGACGAAACAGCGTTGGGCAGCCTGGCCAAAGTGCAGGGTTTCACTTACGGCGACGAGATATTCAAGATCACGAAAATTCATCTCTAATGATAGATAAAACCGATTAAAACAATAACAACAAACGATTATACAGATAATCGTTTCGGTCTTATATTCCCCCCTCACAGTGCTGTGACTAACGCTGTTGCATAGTTCATTAAAACTGAAGGAGAAAGATGATGGCTCTTAAAGATTCCAAAACTGAACAAAACCTGAAAGACGCATTTGCCGGCGAGTCGCAGGCAAACCGCCGTTACCTGTACTTCGCCGCCAAGGCCGATGTGGAGGGTTACAACGACGTCGCTGCGGTGTTCCGCTCGACTGCCGAAGGCGAAACCGGGCACGCACACGGACATCTGGAATACCTCGAGGAAACAGGTGATCCAGCAACGGGTTTGCCAATCGGGGGAACCGGTGACAATCTCAAAGCTGCAGTCGCGGGAGAAACGCATGAGTACACTGATATGTACCCGGGCATGTCAAAGACAGCACGCGAAGAAGGCTTCGACGAGATTGCAGATTGGTTTGAAACGCTGGGTAAAGCGGAACGCTCTCACGCTAACCGTTTCCAGAAAGCGCTGGACTCTCTAGACGATTGACCTCGGCGTCGATGGCTTTGAACGGGAGGCGCTAAGTCGCCTCCCGTTTTCGTTAGGCATAAGGATTCATGGGAAAAACAACCGAAGGTAGCCTTGAGGCACCCGTCCGGCACCCGGTCGACTGGCAAAGCGCTGACTTCAACGACGAAGCAAAGCTGATGTCGGAGATGGAGCGCGTCTTCGATCACTGCCATGGCTGTCGGCGATGTGTCTCGTTGTGTGACAGTTTTCCAACGCTGTTCGATCTGGTGGATGAGTCAGAAACCATGGAGGTCGATGGTGTCGCTCAGCAGGATTACTGGAAAGTCGTTGACCAATGCTATTTATGCGATCTTTGCTACCTCACCAAGTGTCCGTATGTTCCGCCGCATGAATGGAATATAGATTTCCCGCATCTGATGCTGCGTGCAAAAGCGGTGCGTTTTTCTCAGAAGGGCGCATCCACTCGCGATAAACTGCTGACGAGTACTGATCTCGTGGGCAAGACGGCGGGGATTCCGGGGATTTCGGTTGTGGTCAACGCGGCCAATCGCTCGGCCCCCTTGCGTAAAACGCTAGAAAAAGTCGCCGGTATTCATCGCCAGGCGAGCATTCCCCGCTATGAATCCCGATCTTTGCGCAAGAGAATGCCGAGTCTCGCATCGCTCAGTGAAGATGTCGCCACGCCGACTGCGCGAACGCGAGGTAAGGTAGCCCTTTTTGCCACCTGTTACGGTAACCGCAATGATCCGGGGCTGGGAGAGGATCTGGTTTCCGTACTACAGCGCAACAATATTCCCGTGACAATCGCGGAGAAGGAACGTTGCTGCGGNATGCCCAAACTTGAACTGGGAGACCTCGCTTCGGTCAAAAAGGCGAAGGAAGAAAATATCCCNCATCTCGCCAAGTGTGTTGACGATGGATGGGATCTTGTAGCGCTGGTACCGTCTTGCGTACTGATGTTTCGCCAGGANCTGCCACTGCTTTTCCCGGATGACCCTGAGGTTCAAAAAGTAGCCAATGCCTTTTTTGATCCGTTTGAATACCTCATGCTGCGCCACAGCGAAGGATTGCTCGATACGGAATTTGTGACGGCACTGGGTTCGGTGGTTTACCACGCCTCATGCCATCAGCGCGTACAGAATTTTGGCCCGAAAACGCGCGACCTCCTGAAGTTGATCCCGGACACTGAGGTGACCATGATCGAACGTTGTTCCGGTCACGACGGCACTTACGGCGTGAAGGCCGAGACCTTCGATAAGGCCATGAAAATCGGAAGACCGGTGGTGAATGCGATCAAGAAGAACAAGCCGGATCACTACGGAAGCGACTGCCCGATCGCAGGCAATCACCTTGAGAACGGCGTCGGTGACGGCAGTGCCGCGGAGCACCCCATCAGCCTGCTTCGAAAGGCCTATGGAATCTGACCTACATTTTGGAACTCCTATGAAGAAGTTATCACGAAGTGACCTTTTTTCTCTCGAAGTCTATTCCGGGAAAAGGCTNGACTTTCGGACCCACGTTCTGGCGCACAAAGCCAACCGGCGGGTTGAGATCGGACCTCACGCGACGCTCTACTTTGAGGATGCTCTGACCATGCAGTACCAGGTGCAGGAAATGCTCCGCATCGAACGCATCTTTGAAGCCGATCAGATTCAGGAAGAACTGGACGCCTACAATCCGCTCATTCCAGACGGCGCTAACCTCAAGGCAACATTTATGCTGGAGTATCCCGAGGTAGAAGAGCGTCGGGTTGCTTTGGCGCGTTTGATAGGAGTCGAGAAAGCGGTATGGCTTCAAGTTAACGGAAACGAGCGCATCCGGCCGATTGCAAACGAGGATCTCGAGCGGGAGACCAGCGACAAAACTTCTGCCGTGCATTTTTTGCGTTTTGAGCTAACCCCGCAGGATATTTCTGGCTTCAAAGATAGCGCGACGGTTCAGTTCGGCATCGACCATGGAGAATACTCTCATCAGGTCGAAATTGTTCCGCAGATTCAACAGGCCCTCGCTGCGGACCTACAGGACTGAACCTCAGTAGCCCTGCGGGGTCCGGGTCTTACGGGGCCGACGTGTTCCACCTTATAGACCAGCTATAGACGGGCGTCCATTCCTGCCCATCTGAGACACAAACAATAATACGCGCTGGATCGGTGTGCGTATATTGCTGATTTATTGGAGCCTAAGCGCTTACTAGGCAGGACCCATAGTCCATTGGTCGAAGTTTTGAGGCGTTTCGGGGCTCAGTTACCGATACTGGGTAAATTCAGGCCATTGGCCCGAGCGCAGTCAATCGCCTCTTCGTAGCCCGCGTCTGCGTGGCGCATCACGCCAGTAGCCGGGTCGTTCCATAGCACCCGGGCAAGTTTCTGGTCGGCAGATTCTGAGCCGTCGGCGAGAATAACCAGGCCTGCGTGCTGCGAAAAGCCGATACCGACGCCGCCTCCGTGATGAAAGGATACCCAGGTTGCGCCCGATGCCGTGTTTAGAAGAGCATTGAGTAGCGGCCAGTCTGACACGGCGTCAGATCCATCTTTCATTTTCTCGGTTTCACGGTTGGGGCTTGCCACAGAGCCGCTGTCGAGATGATCGCGCCCGATGACCACAGGCGCACTGAGTTCACCGCTTGCAACCATCTGGTTGAAGGCTCTGCCAACCCGGTCACGATCACCAAGGCCCAACCAGCAGATCCGGCTGGGCATTCCCTGGAAGGAAATTCTTTTCTGCGCCATATCCAGCCATTGATGCAGTTGCGGGTTATCCGGAATCAGTTCTTTAACCTTGGCATCGGTACGATAAATGTCCTCAGGGTCTCCGGAAAGTGCGGCCCAGCGGAAGGGTCCGATACCTCGACAGAAGAGTGGGCGAACGTAGGCGGGTACGAAGCCGGGATAATCAAAGGCATTTGCGACACCTGATTCCTGAGCCATCTGACGAATATTATTTCCGTAATCGACGACTGGTACCCCCCGGTCCCAGAAGTCGAGCATGGCCCTGACCTGGACCGCCATGGAGGCTTTTGACGCAGCGGCTACTGCATTGGGATCGGTCTTGCGTTGCTCTGTCCATTTCTCCATAGACCAGCCAGCAGGCAGGTAGCCATTCTGTGGATCGTGCGCCGAGGTCTGGTCAGTGACGGCATCGGGCTGATAGCGAGGGTCAGATTGCGAGCGCGTGACGAGATCTGGGTAAACGTCCGCCGCGTTGCCCAGCAGACCAACGGAAATCGCTCTTCCTTCGCCGTGGGCTTTTTCAACAAGGTTCAGCGCGTCATCCACATTGTCGGCCCACGCATCCAGATAGCGGGTCTTGAGTCGGAACTCGATGGACTGGCGGTTGCACTCGACCGCAATCATGGAGAAACCGCTCATCGTGGCGGCGAGCGGTTGAGCGCCACCCATGCCGCCCAGCCCGGCAGTAAGAATCCAGCGGCCCTTGGGAGACCCACCGAAGTGTTGGCGCGACATCTCGGCAAAGGTCTCGAAAGTGCCCTGAACGATTCCCTGTGAGCCGATATAGATCCACGAACCCGCGGTCATCTGTCCGTACATCATCAGACCACGCTGATCGAGTTCCGAAAAATGCTCGAGTGTGGCCCAGTGCGGCACCAGATTGGAGTTGGCGATGAGCACCCGCGGCGCCTGTTCGTGGGTCTCGAAGATTCCTACCGGTTTGCCGGACTGGATGAGCAGGGTCTGGTGGGTTTCAAGCGTTTTCAGAGAAGCGACGATCCGGTCGAAACTGTCCCAGTCGCGCGCGGCCCGGCCAACACCACCATACACAACCAGTTCTGCGGGATTCTCGGCAACCGCAGGATCAAGGTTGTTCATGAGCATCCTCATCGGCGCTTCGGTGCTCCAGTGTTTACATTGCAGTTCGGGCCCCTTGGGCGCTTCAATATGTCTTTCAGGTGCGTATCGGTTCAGTGTCATTTTGATAAGTTGTTATAGAGTGACGGTCAGTAGTGGTCGCTTAGGCAGGTTTGATTTAATTCAACTGCCGTAACGGGCCACCAGTTGCTGGACGTTTTCAGCTACCTGCGCGCGGTGATAGCGCTCAAAGTTGTCCCAGGTGACAAGACTCGTTGAGTCCTCAACCCGGTCTAAAAAAAGCATGCCTAGAAGGTGATCGACTTCATGCTGGTAGGTAGCGGCTGTCATTCCCCTGACGCGATCGTTNATCGGATTGCCGTGCCGATCCATCGCACTGACATCGATTTCGCAGTAGCGTTGAACTTTGCCTCTCAGGTTAGGTACGCTGAGGCAGCCTTCGTAATTCTCAAACATCTCAGTACCAACCGGTGTCAGCACGGGATTAATGAGAATCGTCAGAGGAATGTTTGGACGATAGGGATACCGGGGGTTATCCCGGACTTCGATCGCACAGATTCGAAGCGACTGGTAAACCTGATTGGCGGCCAGCCCTGCACCGTTGGCGGCACGCATGGTCGCGATCAGATCGTCGATGAACTGCTGAATTTCGTCGGTCTGCAGCGCCTCGGGAGTGAGTTCTGCTGTTGGCTTGCGCAGTACGGGATGCCCGACCTGGACGATACTGAGGATACGGTTCATAAGGTTTCCTGCTTCAATGACATTAATCCAGCACGGTGTCGAGCAGCGGCATCGGTAGCAGTTCAGCAAGCCGGCCTTGATGGATGAGTAATGCGGCCTTTTCGATATCGGGATAGAACACCCGGTCGTTCATGTACTCCGGTACATGATCCCGAAGGTGCTGCAGTGCAGACTCAACGCCGGTTGAAGAGGTTAGGGGCCGGCGCAGAGAAATGCCCTGAGACGCGGCAAGATACTCGACGGCCAGAATCTGTTGGGTGTTCTCATTCATGGTGTGGAGTCGACGCGCGGCGAAGGTTGCCATACTGACATGATCCTCTTGGTTTGCCGATGTCGGCAGGCTGTCAACGCTGGCTGGATGGGCGAGGCTCTTGTTTTCCGACGCGAGTGCCGCCGCAGTCACATGTGCCACCATGAAACCGGACTCCAGTCCCGCGTTGCGGGTAAGAAACGGTGGCAGTTCGCTGATACTTGAGTCGATCAACATCGCAACACGCCGTTCGGACAGGCTACCGGTCTCGGCGATGGCAAGCGCGATGTTATCAGCGACCATTGCCACCGGCTCAGCGTGAAAGTTTCCACCGGAAAGGACCTCGCCGGTGTCTGGGCACAGCAGCGGGTTATCGGAGACTGCATTTGCCTCGCGCAGCAAAATCTTTCTGCCATGATCTAGTTGGTCGAGACACGCGCCAAGAATCTGCGGCTGACAGCGAAGGCAGTAGGGGTCCTGAACCCGGTCGCAGTCTGCATGCGACCGATTGAGTTCGCTGTTGTCCAGCAGTCCCCGATATAGTTCGGCGACCCGTACCTGTCCAGACTGTCCCCGGGCCTTGTGAATACGGGCATCAAAGGGCACATAACTGCCGAGTGCGGCATCCACAGCAATGGCACCGATGACAATCGCGCTGGCAAGGTTTTGTTCGGCTGCAAACAGTCCTTCAATCGCGAGGGCCGCGGAGATCTGTGTGCCGTTTAACAAGGCAAGCCCTTCCTTGGCTTCCAGAGTGAGTGGACTTAATCCGGCCGACTGCAGCGCCTGTGCTGCTGGAAGGCGGTCACCCTTGAAGACGACCTCTCCCTCGCCGATCAATGGAAGGGACAGGTGTGCAAGCGGTGCCAGGTCTCCCGAAGCGCCGACCGATCCTTTTTCCGGGATCACGGGCAAAATATTCTCAGACAGCATCGAAATAAAGTGTTCGATCACCTGTGGGCGAACACCTGAATATCCCCGCGCCAAACTTAAGAGTTTCAGGATCATCGCCAGCCGCACGATTCGGGGCGCAAGCGGTTCGCCAACGCCTGCAGCGTGGGAGCGGATGAGGTTGTGCTGCAGTGTAGAGAGGTCAGCGACATCCACCTGGGTTTTCGCGAGTTTGCCGAAGCCTGTGTTGATGCCATAGGCGGGTGCGCCACGCTGTACGACAGCCTTGAGAGACTCGTGACTTTCGCGCACCTGTTGCCACACGTCTTTCGGAAGCGACACACGAACTGCTTCTGATCTGATTTGCCGAAGTTGATCCTGGGTCAGATGACCTGGAATCAAATTTAATGTTTGCACAGTCTTTCCATGTTTTTGTTTTGTGAGATGCTTAGTCAGGTCAGATCGAGTGCATCGATCATTTCCCGGTATGACTCCGATGCATCTTTCATCAAAGGGTGCACGCCATCATGAACAACATGCTTCCCTCCGACAACCACGTTTTGTACCGGGTTATCCGGTCCGGAAAAAATCCAGGTGTCGAGAATCTGGTCGGGTGTGCGTCCAGAGAACTCTGGATGATCTGAGCCAATCTCAATCAGATCACCCCGGGCTCCGGGTTGGAGTCCTGAAACACGTTCTCCCTGAGCGCGGTTGCCTCCAGTGATTGCCGCGGTCGTCAATGCGCGGCCATTACTGCCGACACCGTGCGGCACTAGCACCGTACGCCGCTGCAGGCTGAGGCGTTGACCATACTCGAGCAGTCGAAGTTCCTCGGCCGGGGAGGTGCAGACCTGGCTGTCTGATCCCACGCCCAGGAAACCATTGTTCTCCATAAGTGTGGCCGCCGGAAAGATACCGTCTCCGAGGTTTGCCTCGGTCGTCGGGCAAAGCCCAATAATGGCGCCACTTTTCGCCAACAGCATTTGCTCCTCGGGATCTACATGGGTTGCATGAACAAGGCACCAGCGATCGGTTACCTCACACTGATCGTACAGCCAGGCGACCGGTCTTGCCCCGTTGATCTCCATGCAGTCGTTCACTTCGCGCATCTGTTCAGCGATGTGAAGATGGATCGGAGCCCCGTCGAGCATATCCCCTGCGTTGTCAATAGTTGTCGAAATGTCTGACGGTGAGACGGCCCGTAGGGAATGTGCCGCAAAGCCCAGTGATCGATCCGGGTCTTTGACACATAGGGAATGACAGTCCTCAAGTAGCGAGAGGTAGTCATCCGATCGATTACAGAAGCGATGCTGGGCATGCTGTACAGGTTCATTATTGAAACCGCCACGACAGTAGAGAACCGGGAGCAGGGTGATTGCAATACCCGCTTCGGAAGCCGCATTCAGAAGCCGTGCTGACATTTCGCTGCGGTCAGGGTAGGGCGAGCCGTCGGGCTGATGATGCAGATATTGAAATTCTGCAACGGACGTGTATCCTTTTTGCAGCATGTCGATGTATAGATACTTCGCAATGGTCTGCAGTTGCTTGGGATTGAGGCTGGCGTTGGCGCGGTACATGAGTTCGCGCCAACCCCAGAAATCATCCTGCCCCGCGACCCGATGTTCAGCCCGTCCCGTAATAACTTTTTGATGGGCGTGGGAATGTAGGTTGGGAATACCGGCGATGACGGTGCCTTCAAGACACAGATCGACAACCGAATCGCTGTCTGTTCGGATGCCTTGAATTCGTCCTGATCGGTCGAATTTGATAACGCAGTTACGCTGCCAGCCCGACGGGGTCAGTGCAGTCGCACATCGGACAGAGGTCAGTCGAGAACTCAAAGTAGACATGAACTTCCTGGTTGATTGTTTTGTGGCGACGCCTATACTGGTCCGGCTTAAGTCAGCCTGCGCTTTAAAAGCAAATGATGTCTGCCCACAGGACACCAGGCAGCGTATTCATAGCAGAAGAATATATGACACCGGTTTCTCAGACAATAAGACCACTCACTGAGTTTTTGTCCTCGGACTGCTACGAGACAGACGACGGTATTTGCATAAGGCCGATCACCCCAGTTTTTGGGGCATTTATTGAGAACCTGCCCTGGACAACCGGGTTAGGGCGGCAGAACCCGCAATCAATTAGTACGATCAAAGAGGCGTTTGATCGATACCTGCTCCTTGTGTTCCAGCCCCAAACCGCCTCAGCTCAGGAGTTGCGGGACTTCGTTCGCCAGTTTGGCCCTTTATTTGTGCACCACGCGGATGAGGGCGTTATTCCCGTCAAGGATGTCCCGGAGGTGTTACAGATGCTAAAGGAACCCGATGGCGAAAGACTGTTCGGCGGCGTCTGCTGGCACGCTGACGTTACGTTTCGAAAGCCTGCGGGATACCTGTCCGCCTTGCATGCTAAGCAACTGCCGCCGGTGGGGGGCGATACTCTCTTTGCCAGCACGGTCGCCGCATTTGCTGCACTGAGTCCCGGTATGCAGAAAATGCTGCGAAAGCTTGAAGCGGTGCACAGTTATTCTGGGCCTGATGCACCAGATCACCCAACCGAGACAGCGGTGCATCCAGTCGTGCGACGCCATCCCGAGACGGGCGAAGAAGGTCTTTACCTCAACCGAATGTTTGCGACACGGTTCGTCGGTATGACGCCAACGGAAAGTGAGCCGCTGCTCAAGTTCCTGGATGAACACATGACGCGTTGTGAATTTACCGCACGGATTTCCTGGACCGAAGGCCAGCTGGTAATGTGGGATAACCGGTTTACGCTGCATTATCCGATTAACGATTTCTCGGGATACCGCCGACTGCTGTACCGGTGTGCCGCAATGGAGACTTAAGTACTCACGACTCTCTGATGGAAAAGACAAAGTCCAATCGCCTGTCTGACGACGTGATCGACGCCTTCAACAAGGAGGGAGTTGTAGTGCTTCGAGATTTCTTCACTCCCTGGGTAGACGGCATCCGTGAGGCTATTGAGGAGAACAAGTGCAGACCGAGTTGGCGGGAGCGCACCTATCGACCTGATGAAGGCGACGGCGGCGAATTTTTCCAGGATTACTGCGTCTGGGCAGATTTTGCGGGCTATCGCGCACTGGTGGTGGACTCACCGATGGCCGAGATCGCTGCCCAGTTGATGCGTTCCGACACTGCACGGGTTTTTCACGACCACGTTCTCGTGAAAGAGCCCGGCAATGCCGTGAAGACGCCCTGGCATCACGACCAGCCTTATTACATTGTTGATGGTATCCAGTCGGTAAGTTTCTGGGTGCCGGTGGATGCAGTGCCTCGCGAGCGCACCGTTGAGTACGTGGCGGGTTCCCATAGATGGGGAATCGATTTCAAGCCTACACGCTTTGACGGCACGAATCTGTACTCGGCGGATGAATCCGGTACCGTTCCCGATGTTGAGGCCGACCGTGAAAATCTGGATATCCGGAGTTGGTCAACGGAGCCCGGTGATGCGATTGCCTTCAACTTCCGAACACTGCACGGTGCCGCGGAAAATTCTTCAAGCCAGCGCCGACGTGTAACTTCGATCCGCTGGGTTGGCGATGATGCCCGATTTATCGCCCGGCCCGGTAAGACTTCACCTTTTTTCCCTGACCTGAACTACAAAGATGGCGCGCCGTTCGAAGGAGACCAGTTCCCCGTACTCTTCCCACGACCCCGTAAAGCGCAATAGTTGATAGCGCCACTCTTTAGTTTGATCCAGGAGACCCTATGGAGCATCTGACGCTGCACTACCTGAATGCCCGCGACGTCGAGGCGCTCGAGATGAGTGCAGAGGAAATTATAAAAGCCCAGGAAGAATCTCTTGCGGCACAAGGTCGGGGAGAGACGGTCATTGAGCCCAGAATGCATCTGCGGCCTGATCCCACTTTCCGGGGTCACTTCAATGTACTGCGTGGATATATAGCACCCATTGGCATTGCAGGCATAAAGGTTGTTGGAGACTTCATAGACAACTACAAACTTGGCTATCCGTCGGAATTCGGTATGCTGACCCTGATGGATGCCCGGACCGGCGTGCCTCGTGCGGTGATAGATGCAACCGCGATCACGGATATGCGCACAGGCGCCATGACGGCAGTAGGTGCCAAGTATCTCGCGCCGTCGAAGCCTAAAGTGTTGGGCCATATCGGCGCCCGGGGCAGTTCCTATTGGAACGTCAAACTGCTTGACCACCTGTTTGACTTCGAAGAGATCCGGATTCATTCGCGCAGGTCGGAGAGCCGCAATAGTTTTGGTGAGCGCCTTTCGGACGAACTCGGCAAACCGGTGGTGGTCACTGACAACTGGCAGAGTTGTCTCGAAGGTGCCGATGTCATGATTGAGGCTTCCCGACTGGAGGCGCCGGAGCCCTTGTTCCATACAGAATGGGTGCGCTCTGGCGCACTGGTTATTCCCTACGGAACCCAAAGCACCGTTGAGGACGACTTCACCGATATCATGGACAAAATCGTGGTGGATCATTGGGAGCAATGCCTGATCGGACCTTTCGGTTGCCTGCGCCGTCACGTTGACGGAGGGAAGGTAACGCGTGACACGATCCACGGCGAGATCGGCTCTATTTGTGCGGGTGAGTTGGCCGGTCGTGAAAATGATGACGAGACAATCCTGTTCTGGCATCGAGGCTTGTCCACGTCCGATATCGCCCTCGGATGGGCAATGCTCGAAAAAGCCAAGCGCCTGGATATCGGGACGGTACTGGATTACACATGATCACCCTCAGAATGTTGTCTGACCTTAACTGGGATGCGGTCGTTGCCGTGGGTTATGAGCGGGAGCGCCTGGATATTGCACCTGAATTGCTCGCCAAGGTTCGGCAGGGACGTGAGGCATTTAACGCACTGATCGATGCGGGTAGCCCCTGTTACGGGGTGACCACCGGTCTCGGCAGGTTGAGCGGTACTGATCTTTCCCCTGAAGCGCGTGACGCCATTTCGCGCAATATCCTGCTCGCTCGTGCAGTGGCTTTCGGTGATCCGCTGCCGAGGCCCGTTGTCCGTACGATGATGATGCTGCGTCTGGTAAATTTTCTTTCCGGACAAGACGGTGTGACCAGTGAATTGTGTCAGTACATAACCGCGCGGTTGAACGATGACTTCGATCCCTTTGTGCCGTCAGTCGGACATGGTTTCGCCGCCGATGGTACGCCCAACGCCCACTGTTTTCAGACCCTCATTGGGGAGGGTAGGGTGCTGGATGAACAAGGGGAGCCGGTTGCAGCAGCCACTGCCTTGTCGGCGCGGGGTGTTGCTCCTTATGCACCTGAGTCAAAAGAGGGACTGGCGCTGATTAACGGGATCACGGCACTTCCCGCCTACGCGATTTATGCGCACAGGCAGGTGAGTGCGCTGCATGATTTCGCAACGTGCGTGGCAGCTATATCCCTGGAGGCAGTTGGTGCACCCAAGGACGCAATACACCCGGTATTAGCTCGCGGTAACAGTACGGGTATTACAAAGGTAATTGACCGCCTCAATGAATTGTTGCGAGGCAGCACCGTTACACCGCATAAACTGCAGGCAGCGGTTTCCATGCGGATCATCCCCCAGGTACACGGTGCCCACGCCGATGCATTGGATCAGGTTAAGTCCGGCATTGAGCAGACGATCATGACTTTTTCAGGAAACCCCATGCTGGTGGAGGATGATGGCGAAGGGCAAGCCAGGTTGCTTTCGGTGGGCAGTTTTCACAACCAGCATCTGGTTAACCTGATCGAATATCTTGCAATTTCCACGGCCCACATCGCATGTCTCAGTGAGCGCCGTCTCCACCGGTTGATGGATGAAGATCAGACGGGCCTCAACCCGCAGCTTGCACCTCGCCCGGGATTGGATGCCGGTATGGTGGTAGCCCATAAAGCCTGCATTGATCTTGTCGCCCGTGTCCGCATGGCCGCGCAGCCCCTTTCGCTGATGACGTCCGAGACCTCAGGAGGGCAAGAGGACTATATGTCGATGGCGCTGCCGGTGATTCAGCGCCTGATGGAAATTGTGCAGCATGGTATCGCGTTGCTGTCTTACGAGGCGCTGGCGGGATGTGTTGCGCTCGATCAACGTCGGGCGCGTTACGGAGAAGGCGTGATGCACTTTCATAATCTTGTGCGGCAGCACATTGCACCCCTGGATCAGGATCGTTCACCGGGTCAGGATTTCGAGGTTATGCATAGACTCGTCATCCGTGAGTTCTTTCCAGATTTGGCATGAGGTAAACGCACGTGAAACTTTGGGAAAATGCCAGGATTGTTTCCATGGCGGATAAGGTCCCCGGGACAGAAGTCATCGAAGAGGGGGCGTTGTTGACAGACGGAGATGAAATCGTCGCGGTGGGGCGGCGGCCGGATGTCCTTTCGCATTCTGCGCTCGCGAGAAGCGATAGAGAAGTCGATGAAGCAGTTGACTGCGCCGGCGGGTTACTGCTGCCAGGCCTCATTGATTGCCATACACATCTGATATTCGGAGGAGACCGTTCGCGCGAATTTGAGCAACGGCTTGAGGGTGTCAGTTATCAGGAGATCTCAAGACAGGGCGGGGGAATACGGTCGACGGTTGCGGCAACCCGAGAAAGTTCGGAGCAGGACTTGCGGTCTTCGGCGTCGGGTCGTGTATCTCGGATGTGTGCTAATGGCGTCACCACGTTGGAAGTCAAGAGTGGATACGGACTGACACTTAAAGATGAGGAAAAAATGCTTTCGGTGGCGCGATCACTTTCTGAAAGATTGCCCGTGTCCGTCCATACGACGTTCCTGGGAGCGCATGCTATTCCGGAAGAATTTCACGAAAGGAGTGACGATTACATTCAGTTGGTCTGTGAAGAAATGTTGCCTTCGGTCGCAAAGCAACAGTTGGCTGACAGCGTTGATGCATTTTGTGAAAACATTGCTTTTACCAATCAGCAGGTCCGCCAGGTCTTTGAGAAAGCCCGCGAACTGAGCCTGCCCGTACGCCTGCACGCAGATCAACTGACCAATAGCGGAGGNGCCGCACTGGCAGCCGAGTTNGGTGCGNTGTCGGCAGACCANCTNGAATACACTGATGAAGTCGGTGTTAAGGCTTTGGCGCGATCGGGTACGGTCGCCGTCCTGCTGCCCGGCGCGTTTTATTTCCTCAAAGAGAAACAATGTCCACCGGTTGCTCTGCTGCGTGAGCATCAGGTGCCGATGGCGCTGGCTACAGACTGCAATCCCGGCAGTTCGCCGGTTGATTCACTTTTGCTGATGCTGAACATGGGCTGCGTGATGTTTGGACTGACACCCCGTGANGCAGTTGCCGGTGTCACTGTTCACGCGGCGAAAGCGCTTGGACTTTCGGATCGTGGTGCGCTGAAGCCTGGGAGTAGGGCAGATTTTGCGGTGTTCGATGTCGAGACACTGTCGCATCTTTGTTACCCNATNGGNGTNGAGCCGGCCCGGATGGTGGTCCAGGCAGGGTGCCTGACGGGTCCCCCTCACAAAGCGTTATGAGCAGCACCGTAGACGTGGTCGTGATCGGTGCGGGAGCCGCTGGTCTGGCGGCGGGGCACNCGCTGAGTGCGAGTGGACTCACTTTCGTGGTATTGGAAGCGGACGCGCGTATCGGNGGNCGCGCCCATACCGAGATCATGCCNGANGGCNCTCCTTTTGACCTNGGCTGTCACTGGATGCATTCNGCCAGNCTGAATCCTTTTGTNGAAACNGCAGACGNGCTGGGTGTTCACTATGAGCGNCGCGAGGGTTATGGACGCTCCGCTTTTTACCAGAATGACCATTGGCTCGATGATGCNGAGGTNGCGGCNGGAACTCAGGCNATGNANGANCGCGAAACGGCNGTTGCTGCCGCTTGGTCGCAGGGCATGGATCAGTCGGTTATGGAAACCGTCGANCGGGACGGNNCATGGACGGAAGTATTGGACTATTACGATACGCTTGATTCCTCGTCNGATGTCGATCAGATCTCGATNGGGGATNTTGTCAGTTATCACGATACCGAAGAGAACTGGCCTGTCGTTGATGGCTACGGTGCTTTAGTTAGCCAATGGGGAGCAACCGTACCAGTTTCNCTGAATACNGCNGNNANNAGCGTNCGNTGGGNCANTTCAGGNGTAACGGTNGAGACNAACNANGGGCAGATTCANGCGAAGTGTGCGGTGATCGCNGTTTCGACCGGTGTGTTGGCTTCNGGGGATATCCAGTTTTNCCCGGAGTTGCCNATTGANAAACANAGCGCCATTGCNGCACTGCCGCTGGGCAACTACAACCGGATTCGTCTGGAAATCGATCGACATGAGTTTCCTGATGATCTCGCGGAGCGGGTGGTCGTCTCACGACCNGGGTATTCGCCAATNCAAATNAGTCTNGGGGCTTATGGGTTTAACTGCGCCATCGGCATTGTTGCGGGTAGATATGCCGACTGGCTNGAGCGGGNNGGTACGNCGGCTTCGCGGGAGGCNGTGATTGATGCNCTGTGCCATGTTTTTGGNAACGATCTGCGTACGAAAGTGAAGTCAGACCGCCAATCNGCCTGGAGGGGAAATCCNTTTGTCCGGGGCGCCTATTCAACCAGNGTCCCGGGGCAGTTTCATCAGCGANCGGTANTGGCGCANCCAGTTGCGGACCGGCTNTTCTTTTGCGGGGAGGCGACCTCCNCNGATCATTTNTGNACCTGNCANGGTGCGCGGATGACNGGTGAACGGGCGGTTCGTGAGGTNCAGATNANCCTGACTGACCAGTCGTAATGNATGNNTGTNTTTTTNANANTGAGTGAGTNGGTATGGGNTTAGACGGATGGCGGCGCTTGNTGCGTCCGGCCCACAGTGTTCCCCAGACACGTTGGAGTGCTGATGCGCCGCTCACATTTAAGCCGAGGTGGCACACGCTAATAGCCCTGTTCGCTGGNNTGTGGCTNTTCGGTACNGGAGAGGCCATGTTCATTGCGGCAGGCCTTGGCGTCAGTCCGTGGACNGTGCTNGCGCAGGGGATCTCANNNCAGTTGGGNTGGAGNGTGGGTTTTGCAACNTTTGTCGTCAGTGTATCGGTNCTTCTGTTGTGGATTCCACTGAAAGAAGTTCCGGGGNTNGGCACGCTCTCCAATGCNGTNCTGATTGCNATNGCCATCGACGTCATGACGCCATTACTGATCCCCCCGGAGGATTCGGTGATCCGATACTTNCAGTTGATCGTTGGGGTAGTGCTGATCGGCGTTGGTAGCGGGTTCTATCTGACNGCNAATCTCGGCCCAGGTCCCCGGGACGGCCTGATGACGGGGCTACACCGACTTACTCAAAAACCCATCGGTTGGGTGAGNGTGGGACTGGAAATCACCGTGTTATGTGCGGGATGGTTACTGGGTGGCACCGTTGGTGTGGGGACAGTCGTTTTTGCGCTGGGCGTTGGATATGCCGTTGCGCTCTCCTTGTCACTGGTCAANCGGNTCGGNNCTNNAAAGNTGNCTTGAAATACTCCTGACAGCAATGGGCGAAGGCCTGCGCGCGGCGCGTCTGGCGCAGACCTGCGGGATGGGCGAGCACCACNGACAGTGCCGGAACTTTTTCNCTGATGGGNAGGCATCTCACTTCNCCGCCNTCGTAAGTCTGNCGNGAGGNCGGCTGCAGGTTCAGAATNCTGTAACCCTCGCCGCTNGCGACGAGCCCNCGNACCAGNTCGAAAGACTGANTGCGGTGACGTACCTTTGGCTGAAANCCNTGTTTGCCGAAGAACCCCAAAAANTAGTCACGACTATGTGGCAGGTCGAGCAGGATGAAGGGTTCATCNTGNAGCGCCNTTAAAGACAGNNNGNCTCGGTTTGCCAANGGATGTGANGCGGGAAGCAGGANATGCGGCTNNACCTGGGTCAGCGGAAGACNNGCGAGGTTTCGGTCNAGATCAATATCNTAGAGGAGGGCNNTCTCGATGTTGCCGTTNTGNAGNANTCGCTGNAGTTCATTNANAGGACCNTCNCTAANCTTAATNTCAAGCTCNGGATGGCGCTTTCGGNTNAGNACTAGAAGNCNGGGGAGGAAAAANGGTGACAGCGTCCAGAAGCATCCNGNTTCCAGAATNCCCTGGGCCGATTCTCCCAAGGCTCGACCCATATTGGTTACTTCCTCGGCATGGGCAATCANNGATCGAGCCTGGGCNNNAAANGTANTTCCCGCNGGGGTGAGTGAGACNCCTCTCGCNTGGTGACGGATCAGCAACTGCAGGCCNAGNNCNTCNTCCAGTTGNACNATAGAAGTGGAAAGCGCGGGCTGCGAGAGAAACANNTCCCGNGCNGCGCTGGANATNTTNTGATGCTCGGCNANNNAGACAAAATGGCGCAGNTGNCGCAGGGAGAAGGACATAAAAAAAATTTATCTAATTCATCTTAAAACTATATTTTACAATTTTTTCGAGATCGCGATGATCATTGCTGTTGCGCTAGCCTGCCCAGCGAGAGCTCAGGCCAATAACCCCATNAAACAGGAAGGAAGTCATGATTAGAACGGGAGACGAGTACCGCGAATCGATTCGAGACGGCCGGGTGGTATTCATGAATGGCGAAAAAGTGCCTGACGTCACCACTCACCCGATGTTCAAGCCGCTGGTCGACATTCGGGCCCGGATCTATGACATGCAGCATGAGGCGGCCACAGCGCCGGTGATGACNTACCACGNCGACAACAATGAGCCTTTCTCAGTCGGATTGAAACTGCCGTACACGCAGGATGACTGGCAGGACAAGCGGAAGTCGACCGACGCCGTCTTTGATGACATCGGTGGCGTTGTGACTCGAGTGGGAGATGAAACGGTGGGCGAAATGTGGTCGCTGTACGACGGCCAGGATGTCCTCAATCAGGTGGACGCGCAGTTTTCAAAGAATATTGCGAACCATATTCACCGGGTCATCGACCAGGATCCGTTTCATGTCTCTGCCAACACGGACCCCAAGGGGGATCGGGCCAAGGCCCCTCAGGATCAGGATCCCGACATGNTGNTGCATGTTGTCAAGGAAACCGACGAGGGTATCGTTGTCCGTGGGGCCAAGTTTGAGACCGCAGCGGCTTATGCCAATCAGGCGTTTACCAAACCGACTATTGCTAACTGGGGAAACGAAGCTTATTCGGATTACGCGGTTGGTTTTATCTGTGATCTCGGATCGCCCGGGATCCGCATGATNTGNCGTACGGGCTTCTCCGGCCGGGCGCCCAAAGAAGACTATCCGCTATCCAACCGTTTTGACGAGATTGACGCTCTTGTGATCTTCGACAACGTCGTAATCCCCTGGGAAAACGTACTCTTTTATCGGCATACCAAAGCCGCAGCATTTATTCGGGCCACTCTGCACCGCTACTCGGCCTTTGCGTTTGTGCAGCGGATTNTGAAATACGCAGACATGATGATTGGNGCAGCGNTGTTTAATGTACGCCAGACNGGTCTGGATAAGCAGCCGGCAGTACAGGAAAAACTTGCTCAACTTGCGGTATACCGCGAGGGTATCCATGCTCATCTGACCGCCTCGATCGCTCTTGCCGAAAAGAGTCCCAGCGATCTGTTGATGCCNAACCAGTCGCTGCTCTTTACTGGCCGGGTTCATGCCTGTGCCAACCTTCCTGCGATGATGCACCTGGCGCGTGAGTTATGTGGCGGCCAGATCTGCGTCACGCCAGATCTTGCCTGTTTCGAAGACCAGGAAAGCGGCCCTTGGCTGGAAAAATACTATTCGGTCAATGAAAACTGGCAAGCCGAGGACCGCCGAAAGCTGCTGGCCTATGCCCGGGATCTACTGAACTCGGATTATGCCGGTCACCGACTGACTTTCCAGCTTTTTGCACAGGCGCCACCGTTTGCGCACCTGGGCGCCGTCTACCGCAACTTTGGCTGGGATGATGCGCTTGATTTTGTTAAACGGTCAGCCGACTTGTCTGATAGGGTAACCCCTAACTGAGGATTGATCTTGGACCCGGGATAATTGAGTTCCAGACTGTCAGGTTGGTCCGGTATCACCGTTGGCTCAGACCAGAGTCCAGCGGATGAACAGAAAAGAAGGAGGCGATGACATGATTCATGAACGAATTCGGCCGTTCAATACCCGGGAAACTTATCCTGAGCAGGATCTGGACAATGATCTTTGTCAGGCGGTGGTTGCCCGAGGAACCTGGGTATTCCTGCGCGGTCAGGTTGCCCAGGATCTGGACACCCGAGAGTCGCTGCATAGCGGAGATGCCTCGGCACAAACCGCCAAGGCGATGGAAAACATCCAGATGCTGCTGCACGAGTCGGGCAGCGAGCTTGGGCATATCTGCAGGATCGTGGTGTATCTCACGGATATTCGCTACCGTGATGCCGTGTACCAGGAGATGGGCAAATGGCTGAAAGGTGTATTTCCCTGCTCAACGGGTCTGGTGGTGCCGGCATTGGCAAGACCGGAGTGGGTCGTAGAGATAGAAGTCACTGCAGTAATACCTGATTGAGGTAATCGGCATGTTGAGTGAGNTACAGACATCTGAATTCAAAGACCGGGGCTACTTAATGTTGCCGGGCCTCGTCTCAGAGGCGGTTTGCAAAGATTTGCTTGCGCAACTGGACCAGTGGGTACAAGAGAGTCGGGGCCATCAGGCTAACTATGGTTTCGATACGCCTAATGGTAAGGCACGTTTCGATCTTGAGAAGGGCCACAGTGCAACTAACCCGCGTCTGCGTCGGGTGGCGAATCCAGTGGACATCTCGGAGGTTTATCAGACGTTGTTGTTCGAGGGAGACCTGCCGAAAGTGGTTGCAGATCTTATCGGCCCCAACGTCTTTTTTCACCACTGCAAACTCAATAACAAGTTTCCTGGGGCCGGTACCCGNGTGGAATATCACGCNGACCATCCCTTTGATCCGCACACCAACGANGACGGCCTCACGGTGTTGCTTTTTCTTGANGANATGGACGAAGGCAATGGNTGCGCNCGTTTGGTGCCCGGCTCACACCGGGAGCGCTATACCCATTTTCATGATGGTAAGTTCACAGGATCGACTGACCCGGCACTGTTTGATGAGTTTGATGGCCGGGCAGACAGCCTTGTCGGTAAAGCGGGGGATGTTTGTCTGATGGATATCTGGACACTGCATGGGGGCAGTTCTAATCAGTCTCAGGACCGGGACCGGCGAATGCTGATTGCCGATTACCGTGCGGCTGATGCCTTCGCCATTATGCCGCCAGTGGTGCCATCACGGTTTTATCGCCGGATCGTGGCGGGCGAGCCGACGCACGTTGCCCGCTTGCGGGAAGGCACGATGGAGATTCTTGAGCCCTATCCAGATGACTCATTTTTCGGNCTTCAGGGACAGCAGGCAGCTGGCGAGACAGTACAGTGACCTTCTCGATTGTGGGGATGTGCGAGCGGACCGAAACGGCCGGCGTCGCGATCACCACCTCCAGTATCAGCGTNGGCAGCCGATGCCCTTGGGTCAGGGCGGGTGCCGGCGCTGTGGCCACGCAGAATGTCACCGACCCCTCTATCGGCAATGAGATGCTTGATCTGATGGCACAAGGTGCGGACGCGCCGGTGGCGCTGGCCGCGGTCATGGATGGGCGGCCATTCGCTGAGTATCGACAGGTTACGGCCGTCGATCTGAGCGGCAATATTGCCGAGCGTACGGGAACAGAAATTCTCGGCACCCACGCAGTATCCCACGGCAGTCAATGTGTGGCCGCAGGTAATCTGCTCTCATCGACCCGAGTACCCGGGGCGATGACCGANGGATTCTCCCAGTACGCCGACCTCCATCTTGCGGAGCGTTTGTTATGCGCACTCGAGGCCGGTGTGGCGGCAGGCGGGGAAGAAGGCCCCACACATTCAGCTGCACTGCTGGTGGCGGGTGAAAACGCCTGGCCCCTGGTGGATTTGCGGGTTGACTGGTCCGATGACCCGGTCGGAGATCTTCGTAACCTTTGGGTTCGTTACCAGCCCCAGATGAATGATTATCTGGACCGTGCACTCAACCCGGCGGTGGCGCCGGCGTACGGAGTCCCTGGTGATCTGTGAGNGTTTCTGACAGCAACGATCTGGCGCCGGNGTCTGCGCTGTATCAACTGCTGGAGCGGTTGATTGCATTTGATACCACTAGCCGCAATTCCAATCTGGAACTGATCGCCTGGGTAANGGACTATCTATCTNNTTTTGGCATCGAAAGCCTTCTGGTTCACGACGAAACCGGNTCCAAGGCTAATCTTTATGCGACGGTAGGACCCGAAGATCGTTCCGGCGTCATGCTGTCAGGCCATACAGACGTGGTGCCGGTTGACGGACAGGACTGGTCTACGGATCCCTTCGTTATGACTGCCAATGCCGGCGCACTCTATGGCCGGGGAACCGCGGATATGAAGGGGTTTATCGCCTGCGCNCTCGCCAGAATNCCGCAGATGATGGAAAAGCCTCTGTTGGCNCCGGTGCATTTGGCGCTCTCCTACGATGAGGAGATTGGGTGCATCGGTGTGAGACGGCTTCTCGATGTACTGAGCGATCACCCCGTTAAACCGGCCATGGGAATCATCGGCGAACCCACAATGATGAAGGTGATCAACGCGCATAAGGGTAAGCACAGCTGGCGTGTCAGTATTCAGGGCCGTGCTGCNCACTCGGCTTACCCCGTAGAAGGTGTCAATGCGGTAGAGATGGCGGCAGAACTCATCGCCCATATTCGTCGTGTCTATNGACAAGTACGCGAACACGGTNTGATCGATGAGGGCTATCGGGTGCCGCACAGTACCCTGCATATTGGACCCATCGAGGGAGGTCGCGCTCTCAATATTGTGCCGGACGCCTGCGAATTCCGTTTTGAGGTGCGGCACCTGCCGGAGGAGACGGCTGATTATTACATTCAGCAGATTACGGCCTATGTCGAAAACGAANTGTTGCCCGGGATGCATGCCGTTGATCCGGACACCTCGATCGTTTTCGAGACTCTTGCGGCCTATCCGGGACTCAATACTCCGGCCGACGCGCCGGTGGTTCGCTTCGTCCAGATGTTACTGGAGGATGCCGATGATCCACAGAAGATCAGTTTCGGGTCNGAAGCTGGTCTATTTGGAGACCAGGTCAAGATCCCTTGCGTGGTGTGTGGTCCGGGAAGTATTCTGCAGGCNCACCGGCCNGATGAGTATGTGGAGCAGACCCAGCTCATGCAGTGCTGGCGGTTTATCGGCCGACTGGTGGCGCACCTGCAGACCGACGGTCTGCAACACTGAAACAACGCAATTAAACGAATACCAGCGACAGTAAAATGAAGACGATATTCAGCGAACAGCACCGACTGCGTGATGCGAAAACAGAGTTATATGGCGGCGAACTGGTGCAACCCTTCGAGCGCCCCTCACGTGCCGACATGGTNATCGNNGCNGTTCGTNCNTCNGANCTCGGACCTGTTGAAGCGCCCGAAACATTTTCCCTAGATCCGGTACTCCGGATACATGATGCCNATTTTGTGACCTTNCTGGAGAATGCCTGGGAGGAGTGGCGACAAACNGGCTATGCTGGTGAGGCGATGGCATCTGTTTGGCCGGCAAGGCGGATGCAGTGCCGGGCGCCGCGTTTTATCGAGGGAAAGATGGGCTACTACGCGCTCGCTGCCGAAACCTCCATCACGGAAGGCACCTGGGCGGCGGCGCTTTCGTCCAAAGATGTAGCTCTGACTGGGGCCCGGGCCTTGGCTGAAGGAGAGCAGGGAATTTTTTCGCTTTGTCGGCCGCCGGGGCATCACGCGGCGCGCGATATGTTCGGCGGATACTGCTTTCTTAATAATGCGGCGATCGCAGCCCAGTATCTGCTCGATGATGGCGCAGAACGAGTAGCTATCCTGGATATTGATTTTCACCACGGAAACGGCACCCAGGATATTTTCTATGAGCGCGATGACGTGCTTTTCTGTTCATTGCACGGTGATCCCGAAGATGCCTTCCCGCATTTTCTGGGTTATGCTGATGAGGCGGGCCTGGGCGCAGGCATGGGCTTCAACCGTAATTATCCAATGCCTCCNGGGACNCCGTTCAGTCGATGGCGCGAAGCATTGGATGATGCGTTACGCCACATCCGGAAATTTTCGCCGCGGCATCTGGTGGTGTCTCTGGGGGTCGATACNTTTGAGCACGACCCCATCAGTTTCTTCAAGTTGACCACACCCGACTATCTGACGACGGGTCAACTCATCGGTGCGTTGGGGATTCCGACCCTGTTTGTCATGGAGGGTGGATACGATATTGGAGAAGTCGGTCTGAACGTNGTGAATGTCCTTAACGGTTTTGAGAATTAGGTGCTCAAGGCTGAGTGATCATGGGAGAAGCAACAAGTCAGATTCAGCTAGTCAGTGCGGAAGTTTGCCCTTTTGCCCAGCGCAGCCGCCTTGTACTATTGGAAAAGAAACTGTCGTTTGAGTTAGTAGAGATCAATCTCGATAACAAACCGGACTGGTTTACCAATATCTCTCCCTACAGCAAGGTGCCTGTTCTCTTGCACGGTGATACTGCAATCTATGAGTCGACGGTGATTAACGAGTACCTGGATGAGATAGCACCCGAACCTAATCTACTCCCTAAATCTCCGCAGNAGCGGGCGCATGCTCGAATATGGATTGATTTTGACAATTCTCGGATCGTACCTATTTTTTACAAAGTCCTGCTTGCTCAGGATGCTCAAACACAGACAGAATTAAAACTTAGGATGATTGATGCTTTATGTCATCTGGAGCGGGCTGGTTTCCCCGGGTGCGAGA
The DNA here is from genome assembly GCA_002171735.1 of Proteobacteria bacterium TMED61. Lineage (GTDB taxonomy): Bacteria > Pseudomonadota > Gammaproteobacteria > Arenicellales > UBA868 > UBA868. Next base: position 32,304 of record NHDO01000036.1, read on the forward strand.
CAGGCCCCTTCTGGTTCGGCAGTAAGGTGTCCNTGGTTGATATTGCGATGTATCCCCACTTTGAGCGGTTTAATGTTCTGAAGCGCTATCGAGATATTGAAATACCTGATGATTGCGTGAAGATACATTCATGGCTTGAGGCGATGAAAGCGTTGCCGAGTGTGCAACAGACTGAAAAAGGTGGCGATTATCACATTAAGGCATATGAAACCTATGCTGAAGCCACAGCATCAGGAACTACCGCAAAAGATATGCAGATCCTTTAGCTTGGTGCATCGACTTTAGTGGAGCAGTTAACGTACTGAAGGGCTTTGAGATATAAACGCCGGGTTTGCCCGTTGGATTAGCGCATAGGCAATATCGCGGCGTCCGAATATTCAAGAGGAGAAAGTAATGTCAGCACCCCCCAAGAAATACGATACCAAAGCGCTCTGGGAAAAAGACCGCGATCACAATATTCATCCTTGGACAGATTTTTCCTCGTTTAAAGATGAGGGATCACTGGTGATGTCGCATTCGGATGGCGCTTATGTCTTTGATTCAGATGGCAACCGGTTTATGGATGGCATCGGCGGTCTTTGGTGCGTCAATATTGGTTACGGCAACGATGAGATGGCTGAAGCGATCGCTGATCAGGTGCGGCAGATTCCCTATTACTCAACCTTTAATCATCTGACCACACCGCCTGCGGCAACGCTGGCGGCCAAACTGGCCGAACTGACCCCGGGATCCTTGAATCATGTGTTCTTGGGNACCGGTGGATCGATGGCGAATGATTCGGCAATCCGAATCATCCATTATTACTTCAACCGTNTGGGTCAACCCAATAAGAAGAAGATCATAGCCCGGACCGACGGCTACCATGGCAGTACTTATCTTGCCATGTCGATGACCGGTGTGACCTTTGATCATCAGGGATTTGATCTGGCNCCGGACCTGGTGCATCACATTCCGGCGCCGAATACTTACCGTCGTCCCGATGGCATGAGCGAGGAAGCTTTTTGCGATCAGACGGTCAGCGATCTTGAAGACAAAATCCTGGAACTCGGGCCTGAAAATGTGGCNTGCTTTATCGCTGAGCCGATTATGGGTGCCGGTGGCGTGATTGTGCCGCCTGTGGGTTATCACCGGCGGACCCGTGAGGTCTGTGACAAGTACGATGTGTTGTATATCTCCGATGAGGTTGTGACAGGGTTCGGCAGACTGGGCCACTTTTTTGCGTCCGAGGCGGTTTTTGACTTCGTGCCTGACATCATCACGAGTGCCAAGGGTATTTCTTCAGGATATCTGCCTTTGTCGGCAACGATCCTTTCAGAGAAGATTTACGACGTCATCAGCGTGCCGCAGGCCGAAGGCGCCATGTTTACCCATGGGTTCACCTATTCGGGCCATCCGGTCGTCTGTGCGGCCGGGGTCAAGAATATCGAGATTATGGAGCGCGACGATATCTGTGGACATGTTCGTGAGGTGGGACCGTATTTTGAATCGCAACTCAAAACGCTCGGTGATTACCCCATTGTGGGTGATGTGCGCGGCAGTCACTTCATGATGTGTATTGAAAATGTGGCGGACAAAGAAACCAAGGCGCTTTTCGCGCCGGAAGTTGAGATTGGCGGTCGGATTGCACGACACTGCCAGGAAAGAGGGTTGATTGTCCGCCCGATCGCCCATCTTAATGTGATGTCGCCTCCGCTCATCCTCAACCGGGACCAGATTGACGAAATGATTGGAATTCTGCGTACAAGCATCGAGGCGACGATGGATGAACTGGTACGGGAAAATCTATGGCACGGCTAGCTATATCAGTCGACTGCCAGCGGATGATTGATCAACCGGTGATTTTTCNGAACATTGGCGATGGCAAGAGCATGAAGATTGAAGGGCCAACAAAGAGATTCAGACGTGACTCAGTCTGANAAGCCCGTACAGGATCCCTGGCTGTTAACCCCGGGGCCTTTGACCACGTCGCGGACCGTCAAGGAAGCGATGCTGCATGACTACGGTTCTCGTGATCTGCGCTTTATTGAAATTAACCGCCGGGTTCGCGAACGCCTGGTTGAGATTATTGATGGACACGGCACCCACGTGTGTGTGCCGCTTCAGGGCAGTGGCACCTTTGTGGTTGAGGCGATGCTCAGTAATTTCGTGCCGCGGTCGGGAAAAGTGCTCATTCTGGTTAACGGCGCCTATGGCGCCCGGATGCAGTCTATCTGCGCGTATCACGGCCTTGACGCGGAGGTTCTGCAGTGGCCGGAGGATGAGCCGGTAGATCCGCAGAAGGTTGCCGAGTGCCTTGCGGGTGCTCCCGGGATTACGCATGTCGCTGTTGTGCACTGTGAGACCACAACCGGGATTTTGAACCCGATCGAAGCTGTGGGTGAGGTTGTTGCCGCGGCAGGTCGATCATTGCTGATCGACTCCATGAGNGCNTTCGGAGCGCTCTCGATTTCAGCGCGCAATATTCAGTTTGATGCTCTGGTCGCTTCCAGCAATAAGTGTCTGGAGGGCGCGCCGGGAATGGGATTCTGTTTGGCATCGGAACCTGCTCTCATGNCCACCCAGGGTAATTCGGATAGTCTGTGTCTGGACCTCTATCAGCAGTGGCAGGGGCTGGAAGCGAATGGACAATGGCGCTTTACCCCACCGACGCACTGCATCCTTGCCTTTGATCAGGCTCTTAAAGAGTTTGATGCGGAGGGCGCAGTAGCGGGTCGCGGTGGTCGCTACCAGGAGAACTGCGCGGCACTCATTTCGGGAATGCGTGCGATGGGATTTGAGACGCTGTTGCCGGACGCTCTTCAGGCGCCGATCATCGTGACCTTTAAGATGCCAGTCGATAGTCGGTTTGACTTTCAGCGGTTTTACGATGGCTTGAGTGAACGCGGCTATGTTATTTATCCCGGCAAGTTGACCATCGCGGAAAGTTTTCGGATGGGTTGTATAGGACGCCTCGGTGTTACCGAGATGCGTGGTGCCCTTGAAGCCGTTCATGTCGTGATGGATAAAATGGGCGTTGCTTCCGGAAGTCCTGTCGCCTGATCAGGGTACCCCGCGCCGAGTGCGCATTTCAGCAGTGAGAAGACCAGAATCAAGATGAATAACAAGATGAATAACAAGATGAATAACAAGATGATATCCGTGAATCAGCGGGACTATGCGTGGCCCCGCCAGCCCCTGGTGGTGGTTTGTATTGATGGTTCCGAGCCCGGTGGGGAAGGGTCGGATCAGGGCGGTTATATTGAGCGTGCTATCGACGCGGGGNAGACTCCGTTCCTGGCATCGCTTCGCGAAAAGGCGACTTTTGGTTACGCAGATTGCGTCGTTCCGAGCTTTACCAACCCAAATAACCTGTCCATCGTAACGGGCGTTCCGCCGTCGGAGCACGGCATTTGCGGTAACTTCTATTACGACACAGAAAANGACGTTGAGGTCATGATGAATGACCCGTCGCTGCTNCGTGCTCCTACCATTCTGGCGGAATTCAATCAGGCAGGTGCCAAAGTTGCGGTGATCACTGCAAAAGACAAACTGCGCCGGCTGCTGGGCGTTGGGTTGGATATTACAGGAGGAAGCGCGGTGTGTTTCTCTTCTGAGCTCGCCGATCAGGCCACACTGCCCGAGCATGGCGTTGAGGGTATCGTTGACCGCGTGGGAATGCCGGTGCCGGATGTTTACAGTGCAGAACTGTCAGAGTTTGTGTTTGCGGCAGGCGTTGTGCTGATGGAATCGATCCGTCCCGATATCATGTACCTCTCGACTACAGATTACATACAGCACAAGCATGCTCCAGGTACTCCGGTAGCCAATGCCTTTTATGCAATGATGGATCAGTATCTGGTAAAGCTTGATGCGATGGGCGTCACGATCGCTCTGACCGCGGACCATGGTATGAAAGCCAAGCATGCTCCGACAGGTGAGCCGAATGTGATTTATCTTGAGCCTTTGCTGGGGGAGGCCGGGTTAACGGATTTCAGGGTGATCCTGCCAATCACTGACCCTTATGTGGTCCACCATGGTGCACTCGGCGGTTTCGCCACGATCTATCTGGACAATGATTCGGATCACGCGCGTGCCCGTNCTGCTTTCGATGGCGTACCCGGCATCGAGACTGTCCTGACACGAAATGAGGCTTGCAACGTCTTCGGGCTTCCTGCTGACCGGATTGGAGACCTCGTCGTGATCAGCACGCGTGATTATGTCCTGGGCAGTGCTCCCGAGAAGCACGATCTGTCAGGCCTTAAAGATCCTCTGCGGTCACATGGGGGTTTATCCGAGCAGCGGGTGCCCTTTATCGTCAATCGCTGCCTCGAGGCTTGTGCGACAGGCCGCCGTAACTTTGATATTTTCAGCCATACGCTGAATCATGCCCNGGAGGGCAGTTCATGAATGATGTCGCCGCAGTANCCAAAACTCCCATCCATGAAACCTTGCGAATTGGCGGTGAGAGGACTGACCGGGATGAGCGTATCGAGGTGTTCAATCCCTGGGACGACAGTGTGGTGGGTACGGTACCTTGCGCCACCCGGGAGGACGTTGTCCGNGCGTTTGATATCGCCGCGTCGTATACCCCNTCGCTGACNCGTTATGCGCGCCAGCAGATCCTTCTGCGNACCGCCGAGATTCTGACATCGCGCCGTGATGAAATCTCGGATGTTATTACCGCCGAACTGGGAATCTCGAAACAGGATTCGCTATACGAGGTAGGCCGCGCGTTTGATGTGTTCAGCCTGACGGGGCAGCTGTGCATTATCGACGATGGCGAGATTTTCTCGTGCGATCTTACGCCCCACGGTAAACAGCGACGCATTTATACCCAGCGTGATCCGTTGAAGGCGATCTCCGCCATCACGCCGTTCAATCATCCGATGAATATGGTTGCTCACAAGGTCGCCCCTGCCATCGCTACCAACAACTGCATGGTCTGCAAGCCCACCGAAGTCACTCCACTGACTGCATTGTTGCTCGCGGATGTGCTCTATGAGGCCGGACTGCCGCCCGAAATGTTCTCTGTGGTGACCGGGTGGCCCGGTGAGATCGGGGAGGAGATGATCACCAATGCCAACATCGAACTCGTCACCTTCACCGGAGGCGTTCCGGTTGGGAAACATATCGCCAACCACGCAGGATACCGGCGCACAGTGCTCGAGCTTGGCGGCAACTCCTCACTGATCGTGATGGAGGATGCTGACCTTCAGAAGGCGGCGGTAATGGCAGTGCAGGGCGCTACCAAGAATTCGGGTCAACGCTGCACCGCCGTTAAACGTGTGCTTTGTGTAGAAAGCGTCGCTGATGAATTTGCCCCTCTAGTGGCAAAAGAGGCGCAGAAGATTCGTTACGGGGACCCGATGTCTCCTGACACCGATATGGGTACGGTGGTCAACGAGTCGGCGGCACAACTCTTCGAAACGCGCGTCAATGCTGCGCTCAGCCAAGGCGCTGCCCTGCTTTACGGTAATGAGCGTCTCGGGGCTTTGTATTCGCCTACGGTGCTCGACCATGTGCCGCGTGATGCTGAACTGGTCGTTGAAGAAACTTTTGGTCCGCCGGTCCCAATCATCCGGGTAAAAGACATCGACGATGCTATCGCAGTCGACAATGGTACGGCGTTTGGACTTTCGACCGGCGTGTGCACCAATCGCTGGGATTACATCACCCGCTTTGTGTCAGAACTTAAAACAGGGACAGTGAATATCTGGGAGGTGCCAGGTTATCGCATCGAGATGTCGCCTTTTGGTGGCGTAAAAGATTCGGGTCTTGGCTACAAGGAAGGCGTCATTGAAGCCATGAAGAGTTACACCACGGTCAAAACCTATTCTTTGCCCTGGTAGGGACAGAGTCTACCCGTGAACGAAGCACGTCGATGGCTGAAAAGCATTCTTGGCGTTCTATTTTTCGAAGACTATGAGACCCGTTTCAGGTAGGCAGTAGCCTGAATGGCTGTCGCGCGGCCGCGTTCGAGGCCCCCATTGACGGTGCTTGGCTGGGAAAGGTGTGTGGCCTCTCCGGAGAAAAAGAGTTTATCGGCCAGGGTTACGCCAAGCTCTCGGCGAGCGGCAGTCTTTCCCGGTCTGACGGACGAATAGGCACCGTCAAACAGGGGTACTTGGCCGCAGGCGGTCGCGAAGCCCTTGACCAATTGCTTGTCGATATCGTTGCCCAGCATGCTTTTCAGGCCGTCGAGGCCGTAAGTGACTGCTGTCTCCATCGATTCGAGCTCCAGCGCCTTCGCCTGAGTACCGCCCACATATCCGTACGTCAGGTAGGAATCATGCGTGTTGGTCAGGTAACCTACCCCGGTCTCGTCATTTTGCTGTTGATAAACATAGGTGTCCCGGCCAAAGCCGAAAATATCTTTCTTGAACAGCAGTCCGATGTAGTTCATTAATGCCATATCAATGTCGTGAATGGCCTNCTGCTTCTGGACAGGCAGGGCAGGGGAAAAGNGGATACGATCGNCNGCGAGNACNCCTGCCGAAACAGTCAGGATCGCNGCCCGNGCCCGAATTGTGCCGGTTAGGGTGGTCACGAGAACATCTGGGCCGCCCCAGTCGATCTTGGATGCGCCCGTTCGCAGGCTGACCGGTATATTCCGGCCATAGTCTGCTACCACGGCTCCATAGCCTTGGGTACAGAACCAGTTGGTTGCATCCAGGCTATTCCACCAGCTATTGGGTGACCAGTCTTTGGAATCCTGCGCCATGTCCCACACGCCATATTCTGAGGCAACGGTGTATCCCCAGGGTTTTGTAAAAAAGTCCTTGCCCAAAGCGGTGCGGGCATTGTCCNCAGGTCCATCCGTGCTNCCTAATGCAGAACGCTTGATTCGGCTGTTGAAAAGGGCATCAGTTTGGTNCAGGTCAGCGATTTCGTCATCGGTTGCTTGTCTTTGCCCGACAAAGTACTTGGCGCGCCCCGGATCTCTGTAGACCTCAAATCCATTGGCTCTGGCGTGGCTGATCAGAGGGTTGTCCGGGGAGGCTCTCATCCAATGCGCATGAGTATCGAAGGGAATGTCAAAGATGGAATGATTGGTGTGTACACGGCCGCCGATGCGGTCATTGGCATCGATAAGAACAAAGGTGATTCCCTGCTCGGTCAGGGTTCGGGCCGCCTCCAGCCCTGCAACTCCGGCACCGATAATGACAACATCTGGATCGGTCGGCGAGCCAGCGATTGCAAGGCGTGGCGCGAGTGCGGATGCGGCCAGGGTTTTTAGTAATCGGCGTCGTTCGGGTTGGGGTTTGACACTCATGAAAATGTTTTGGAGGCGTCTCGCAAGATGGGTGTGCCGCGTCTGATATAGAAAATTTCGAGCCAGGATGAAATCGGCTGGTAGGATACTCTGATCTTAGAACTGACACAAAGTTGAGGAGCACTCCCTTGCGTGACTCTCGCCATGATCTCTTATTTGAACCCGTTGATATCGGGCCGGTGAAAGCCAGGAACCGTTTTTATCAGGTTCCTCACTGCACCGGTATGGGTTGGCTACGGCCGAAAATGTTGGCGGCATTACGCGGCATGAAGGCGGAGGGTGGTTGGGGCGTTGTCTGTACCGAATGGTGCTCGATTCATCCTGCCTCCGATGACCTCCCGCATCCGAACGCTGCCTTGTGGCATGACGATCACATCAAGGATCAGGCGTTGATGACACAGGCGGTGCATGATCACGGAGCACTGGCAGGTGTGGAACTCTGGTTTGGCGGTGCCCGTTCGGCCAACCACTACACCCGGGAAATTTCCTGCGATGTTGCCAGTATTCCCAATACTGCAGGCCATCCTTATCAGCCGCGGTCNATGGACAAGGCGGATATACGTGAATTTCGGCGCTGGCATCGCAAGGCGGCGATCCGGGCAAAGCAAGCAGACTTTGACATCGTTTATGTCTACGCAACCCATGGCTATCTGTTGTCTCATTTCCTGTCGCCACAGACGAATCTTCGTACGGATGAGTACGGCGGGTCTATGGAGAACCGGACCCGACTGCTGCGCGAGCTGATTGAGGAAACCAAGGAAGCCGTAGGAGACCGCTGCGCTGTGGCGGTACGCTACTCAGTGGGCGGCGATGACGGAGAAACGTCTGAGCTGACCGCGGAACGCCGGGACAGACTTGAGATGCTGGCCGAGTTGCCTGATCTTTGGGATATCAATATCAACAATTACTANCAGGAGATGGGTGTTTCACGATTTTTCAGNGANGGGTCACTCGAAGAGCACATGTCTTTTGTAAAGTCGGTNACNACCAANCCGGTCGTGACGGTAGGCCGTTTCACCTCNCCTGANACCATGGCATCCCAAGTAAAGCGGGGGATCACTGATTTTATCGGTGCCGCGAGACCCTCGATCGCAGACCCCTTCCTGCCGAACAAGATCAGGGAAGGCCGCCTTGAGGATATCCGCGAATGTATTGGNTGCAACATCTGCTACACCGGTGATGGANTNGGGACCCCCATTCGCTGTACACAGAATCCNACGATGGGGGAGGAGTATCGCCGNAACTGGCACCCTGAAGTTATTGCCAACAAGGATTCCGATTCCCAGATTCTGGTGGTCGGCGCGGGTCCTGCGGGCCTAGAGGCGGCGCGCGCCCTTGGGCAGCGGGGCTACCGGGTCATGCTTGCAGAAGCTATGCGGGAACTCGGCGGACGGGTCACCCGTGAGGCGATGCTACCCGGCCTGGTTGAGTGGGTTCGGGTGCGGGATTACCGTCTACAACAGATAGAAAAGATGACCAACGTCGAGGTCTTCCGCGAAAGTGAACTCAGTGCTGACGACGTCGTCTCGACGGGCGTCGACCACGTCGTCATTGCAACCGGTGCGACCTGGCGGGCAGATGGTTTTGGCCGGTCCCATCCTTATCCTTTTGATTCGCTGGATGCCGATGCAAATATTCTTACCCCCGATGACATTATGGCGGGCCAGATCCCGCAAGGGCCCACGCTGGTGTATGACGATGACAGTTTTTATATGGGNGGACTTGTNGCCGAGAAAATCTGCCTTGCCGGGCAACCGGTGACGTTGGTGACACCTGAGGATNNGGTCTCTGCCTGGTGTGATTACACCTCGGANCGTTTTTATGTACAAAAACGTCTTCTGGATCTTGGTGTCGTCCTTCAAACGGGTCATCAGTTGCTGTCATATGACGCCCAGAATGTCAGGATCGTCAGCGCCTATACNGATCAGGAGCAATCTATCAGGGCGGATACTCTGGTGATGGTGACGGCTCGACAGCCTAATGATGCGCTGTATCAGACTNTGAACGAGCGCNTCCAGCANGANTTNNCCCCNGATGNNCCCACTCTGCACCGCATCGGNGACTGCGAGGCGCCGGCAATTATTGCCGCTGCGGTTTACGCGGGTCACCGTTATGCGCGGGAGTTGGATGCAACGCCTGATACCGCTCCACGTTACGAGTAGTACCGACCCTAAGTCTACAGACCCGAAATTACATTGTGATCGGGGCCGTAGGGAAACGCGGTAATGTTTTCTGAGCCGGTTTGCGTGATCACCAGAATGTCATGTTCCCGATAACCACCGGCGCCGGGCTTTCCTTCCGGNATGGTAAGCATGGGCTCCATGGAGACCACCATGCTGGGCTCAAGAACGGTATCGATATCTTCCCGCAACTCCAACCCCGCTTCCCGTCCGTAGTAATGCGACAACACGCCAAATGAGTGGCCATAACCAAATGTACGGTATGGCAGAAGATCTAGCGAGGCGAAATGTTCGTTAATCTGTGTGCAGATCTCAGAGCACTTGGCACCCGGTTTGATTAGTGACAATCCGAGTTCATGGGCATCAACGTTGGCCTGCCAGATNTTCAGAGAAGCNGNATCCACGTCCTCGAGAAACAGTGTTCGCTCAAGTGCCGTGTAATATCCGGAGATCATCGGGAAAGTATTCAGACTCAGAATGTCACCCGTGTTCAATCGCCGGGTTGTAACCGGGTTATGCGCCCCGTCCGTGTTGATGCCTGACTGAAACCACACCCAGGAGTCTCGGATCTCACTGTCGGGATAGGCCTTGGCAATAGCGAGCTCCATGGCATCTCGTCCAGCCATGGCAATATCAATTTCTCTTGCTCCGGTGCGGATCACCTCCCGCACTGCCGCACCACCAATATCGGCGATACGCGCACCGCCTTTGATGAGCTCAATTTCTTCCGCAGATTTGATCATCCGCAGCGCCATGANCTCATTGCTGATATCTTCAGCCCGAATGTTGGCGCTAAGCGTTTCCATCTTTCGATGGGCGGCGAGGGTAAGGTGGTCACCTTCAATACCAACAGCACGGGCGTCCGCCAGCACATGATTCACTGCACGCCAATAATTATCACGCTTCCAGTCGGTATAGATTAGGTTATCACCGTAACAGCGTCGCCAGGGTTGCCCCAGATCGATATTGGCGGAAATGGTGGTACAGTCAGTCTCGGTCACGATACATGCATACGGTCGGCCGAAACTGCAGTACAGGAATCCGGAGTAGTAGCCGACGTTATGCATGGAAGTGAGCAGAACGGCGCGAAGCCCCTTGTCTGCCATCAATTGCCTAAGCGNGATGAGCCGTCTGTCGTACTCAGANGNAGAGAAGGGGAGTGGACTTTTCGAGCCGTTTGGCAGCCCAAAAAAATCGGGTCTTCGGGGNGTGGCATTCATCTTGATCACCTCGTGTGGTCCGGGTGACCTTGAAGGCATTAGCCCGGAAAATTCATCCGGGCGTACAGGATGCCTCAATACTGTGGCTGGTGAGTTCAGAACACAGTGNCAAGTACGATCGTCCGCGACGCCATCGCNAACGTGATNGNGATTATAAAAAGAGGCCCCTGGCATTTTCAATAGATTCACGCTGAACCGAAAAATTCCTGAAAAATCTATAATTTGGGATAAATGAGTACTTTAAAAATAGACGCTGACATGATTTTGGAGATANGAACGATGCGGCCACTGATTATTGCCTGGATAACATTGCTGNTGTTGGCGGCGCCGGTAGCGGCTTCAGATCTTGAAAAGGAACAGCGCTGGCGTGAGCAGGTAGAGGACTCGATTATGGATGGTGAGGCTGTTGACCTCGTCGTCGAAGGCCGGGAGATCTTTGCAATCTATATGGAGGCCGAAGATGGTTCGGATAAAGGGATGATCGTAGTGCATGGCACCGGTATCCATCCAAACTGGCAACAGGTGGTGCAGCCTATCCGGGTCGAAATGGCGGCACATGGCTGGAACACGCTCTCCATCCAGATGCCGATCCTGCATAACGAGGCGCAGTATGAGGAATATGTCGCACTATATCCGGAAGTGCCCCCGCGACTGCGGGCAGCCGAAGCGTTTCTGAAAGATAGAGGTATCCAGACTTTACTGATTGCGGCTCACAGTCAGGGTGCCACGATGTCGAGTTATTACCTTTCCCGACATCCCAGCGATGTCAAAGGATTGATCGCTATCGGGATGGGCGCAACACAAAAGGACAGCCATATCAACAGCGCACAATCACTGAAAAAGATCACGATTCCGGTGCTCGATCTATATGGTGACGACGATTTACCTGGTGTATTGGATACTGTGGATGCTCGAACGGAGAGCTCGGCCCACAATGCCCAATATTCCCAACAGATGATTAAGGACGCGAATCATTTCTTTGATGGAATGGATGATGAGCTCGTCAGCGCTGTGGCCGGTTGGGCGCAGCAGTTCTAGCGGATTAGATTGGGAACGGGCGTAAATTGAGTCTGTTGCGGCGCTCTGCCATCTTTGAGCCGTTTCGAATCCGTAATTACCGTTTTCAGTGGACGGCGGATCTGGTTACATCATGGGCGTTGGAAATGGAAACGCTTGTCCTGGGTTGGTATATCCTGGTCGAGACGGGTTCCGTACTGCTGCTCACGTTATTTGGGGCGCTGTTGTTTCTCGGCACGCTATTGTCGCCGATGCTGGGTGTGGTCGCCGATCGCATCGGCCAACGCCGGTTAATTTGTATTCTACGGACAGGCTACGTAGCCCTTTCGTCCGCTGTTGTGTTGGTAATCCTCACTGGGAATCTAACCTCTGAACTGGTACTTGCTATCGCATTCCTTTCAGGATTGGTGAGACCCTCCGAGCAAGGTATCCGCTCCTCACTGATGGCTTCACTAGTGCCCGTCGGTCTCCTACTGACGGCAACAAGCCTGACGCGAACTACCGTGGATTCGGCCCGCATTGTGGGAGCGCTGGTGGGGTCTGGCCTGTTNGCNATTGTCGGTATCANGGNNACCTATCTGGTGATTGTNGCTCTGTTTTGTNTGGGACTNGCGTTCACNCTCGCNATTCTGNTTCANNTNGNTGANGGAANCGNTNCCCACCCGCCTNCAGNNTCGTCANGTTTNTCACCNTGGAAGGAATTGNGCGAGGGATTGCAATATGTCTGGAAGACGCCGCATCTGCGGGCAGCCATATGGATCGCCGTACTGGTTAACTTTACGGCATTCCCCTTGTCCATCGGATTGCTACCCTACGTCGCCCGGGAAATATTTGGCACCGACCAGACGGGCCTGGGTTATCTCATGGCAAGTTTTGCCATCGGCTCACTGGTGGGCTCGATCATTCTCGGCATGGTTGGGCACAAGGTGCGACCGGCTCGAGCGATGATCTTCTTTGCCATCGTATGGCATCTATTTCTGGCGATGTTTGTTTGGGTTGATCAGTTGTTCCTGGGTATGATCCTGATCGGATTGGCGGGCCTCGCACACAATCTTTCGCTGGTGCCACTGGTGGGATTGCTGATGCGTACTTCAGACCCNGGATTGCGGGGACGGGTGATGGGTGTCAGGATGTTGGCGATTTACACTCTGCCGATAAGTCTGATGGTTNCGGGCTGGCTGATTGATAGCATCAACTTTCACCGAACCATGAGTCTGTATATGGTGACGGGCGTCGCGTTGACGCTGGTCATCGCCGTGCGTTGGCGCGAATCAGTGTTACGCAAGGATTCGGTCGCAAACGCAATCTGATTGGACATGCCGGACTTCCCGCACCCTGCGGGAATCATGCAATTAACGGTTAGGAATTGCTGTTGCCTAGGTGGCGGATGTATCTTCTNTCAACGATCTTGATAATCGAACTGCTTGCCTGGCGATGCTGATAGCACCGGCTACATCTCCAAGGGCGAGCGCTGTCGCGGGTCCAATACAGAACAAGTTGCTATGTGGACATCCATCGGGAGCAATGACCCGTAAGTCATGAGAGACCCAGGGTGATTTGCTATGGCCGACGGGTACGAGCTGTCCGGATGCCATTAGGTTATGGATGAGTGCGTCGCGGCCGACACCGGTACAGTTGATGATCACATCAGCAGGCAGGAGCTCGCCTCCCATCAGTCCGACTTGCCAATGCTCGGGGGTTCTGAAAAGGTGTTTCAGGCGATCCCGGACGATAGTCAGTTGGCCGCTCTCACTCATTTTCCGGGCTGCAGCTACGGCCTGGGGACTGGCACGAAAACGGGCTAGGGACCATAACCAGCCGACCCTTCGCTGAAGTTTTAATCGGTCCGCAACCGGGAGATTTTGCCAGGCTTTGCTGATACCCTCACGTAGCGCCGAAAATCGTTGCTGCCAATCCGGCTCCTCCCATGATCCGTCTTTTAGTGCTCGTCGCGCAAAGTTAAAAAAATGAGACGCCCGCGTGGTTTCCGGCCATTCGCAGGGGTTGCCTGGATGCCACGCAACCTGCGTAGGAGGCAAGATGCCGTGTGGCGACAAAAGGCTGATGGGTCCTTGGTGCTTCTGGCAGGCAAGTCCATAAAGCGCATCCATAGCAGTCAGTCCAGAGCCCACCAGACAGACGTGAGATGTGGGATCGAGTCCGGTGAGCCATTCGCCGCGCCAGGGTGCGCGGACCAGTGCGGGGGTATCTTCAAGCTGGGTTTCAATCGGCCACTCGGGTTCGGGATTGCCGGTAGCGAGCACAAGCCGGGCGCTGTGGTAATACGCTCCGTCATCACAGATGACTGTCCACCCCTCCTTAATGGGTCGGGCATCTATCACCCTTTGGGAAATTTGACGCAGGTTTTTGATGTCTGGAGCAACGCTGATCTGTGCACTGATGTAGCGTGCGAAGTCGGCGCGTCGATAAAAGTTTCCGGCGTGGGTTTTCGCCTGTGGATCATGAATGTGCGCGTCTGCCCATTGCGGAAAATGATCCGGCTGGTCCGGCCAAAGACGCTGCAGGTCTGCCCGGACATTAAGGCGAAACGCATCCGCCTCACAGTCGTACGCCTGACCGGCACCGAGTTGCCCCGGGCCGATGATCAGAATCTTTGAGGTAGAGAAGCCGCTGTGGGCAAGANGGATTACCGACGCCGCGGCGGCATAGCCTGAACCNACGATGATNACNGNNGCATCCNGGNCAGGGCTCTNACGATTAGCCACGNACTGTCNAACGCTTTGAACGGGAGNTTNCTGTGANGCTAGCCGTCGTTGCCAAACCCCGTGCCAGCTTCGGCCGGAGCCATCCGGATCAGTCGCGAGTCCAACACCGCAGCCTGCCGGTGCTTGACCGCTGCTCGATAGACGGGATCGCGGATCATTTCCACAAAGGCAGAGACAGAAGGGTACTCAGCGATAAAGCATTCATCCCACGCTTCCTCCCCCGGACCTATTAGCATAAGTTCGAAGTTGCCGCGCCATACGATCCGTCCTCCCAGTTTTGAAAAGACCGGATAACTCCCATTGCCGTAGGCGGCGTAGGCTTGCGCGCCCGTGACATCCCGTCCGTCAGGGTACGCGGCTTTCTCCCTGAACCGAACCAGATTCAGCATGTGGATGGGGCCTTCACGGTCATTTTGACGGAACTCGGCAAAGGTTTCCTTGGTCGGATCGACATATTGCGTCATCAAAGCAGCTCTTTTAACTCGAACGGTTGAGAGGGTTTATCAGGACGGGGATGCGTCTTGGCAAGCCTGGCGCAGTTGTTGAACATCACGGCCCGCCGCTTCGCGGAGCAGGAGCGTATCTGCACCGGAGAGCACCAGATGATGGCCGTTTCGATAAAGACGCTCGCTATCCCAATCTGCAAAGGGAATAGCGCCGAGATACTTACCTGCGTCATGGACCGCTCGCTCAATCCCCTCGAAGGCTTGGATAAATTCTGCCCGATCAAATTGCCCGAGTGCGCCTAGAGATGCCGAAAGATCAATCGGTCCAATAAACAGCATATCAATACCTTCTACCGCAGCAATGGCCTCGATATCGGAAACTGCCTCTTTGGATTCGATTTGGATAATCAACAGAAATTCCTCGGCCATCCAGCGCTCGTAATCGGCAACGTGCTCTCCATAGCCGGTCGCACGCAGCAAGGCCGGTGCGGCGCCGCGGAAGCCTTCAGGCCCATACCGGCATGCCGCAACCACATCATGGGCTTCTTCCACACTTCGTACGTTGGGGACCATCATACCCAATGGCCCGATATCAAGTACTCGCTTGATCACAGCAGGGTCGGCGCTAGTTGCCCTGATCATCGGTTTGCATTGGTGTGCGCTTAGGGCCTGCATCACAACCACCGCTTCGGTGAAAGAACCCGGCCCGTGCTCAAGATCGATCATCGCGGTGTCATAACCGCTCATCGCCATGATCTCTGCCGCAATCGGACTGAAGGTCTCGATCCAGCAACCGTTCAGTCGCGCGCCGGAGCGGAGTTGTTGTTTTATCGATGGGCCTGTCATGGGATGATCGTCAACGTGATGTAACGCCGAATGAGTCTAACACCGGTCATAACAGTTCATCATTGCAAGGCGGGGAGGCCTGATCGCACCATCATTGCGCAAAGATGATCATGTCGCTCACCTTATAGAGACGGTCGGTTTTCTCCAGAGGCGCATATCGGCATAGGGTAGATTCCAATGGAATGAGGTGATGAAGCAATTCTTATTGATGTTTTCGCGGATAAAGATATTACGCGGTGCAACATGCTGCCCCGGAGAGACTACATGAACGAACCCAATCGCCTGCAGGATAAAGACACAGACTTGGTCGAGCGATGCCTTGCAACTCTTCCTGAGACGGAATCGGTCGCGGGTTTTTTGCCGGGAAATGGTATCCACCGACTCGAGTTGAGGTTTGATATCGAGCAATTGCGTCAGGCACTGGAAACTTGCGTGGCATGTTCGGGTTATCTTGGCGGCGAATGGAAGGAGCAGGGTTTCGGTATCTTGCCCCTGACGCACCGGGCAGGCCAGAGCGCCCTCACCGCAAATGACCTGTCAGGTCGCTATTGGATGCGAAAGGATGAGCGCTACGTTGAGGAAGCGTGCGAGGACTATGTCGATGAATCTGCCTACAACGAGTTCGATTCGCGCTTTGTCGGGACCTATTTCGAAGAGGTCTACCGTACATTGTCCCAGCGTTTCCCCATCGGGCGGGTGCGGATCCTTTCCAAAGGCGTCTATAACTGTAACTCTTGGCATCGGGATCCGGAGCCACGACTTCATATTCCGATCATCACAAATCCTGGTGCACTTTTTATCGTCAATCATCATGTCACGCATTTGCCGGCCGATGGTTCCGTATACTTCACCGATACTCGGGGCTACCATACAGCGATTAACGGCGGTATAGACCCGCGAGTGCACCTGGTTGCTGCGCTGGCTTATCCTCCTCTGCAGGACTAGCCAACAAAAATTATGACAGCACCCAGGCCTCCTAAAAATATGCGCCCAGAACTCGACCGACTGGTGGATTCCGACTACGTCGGAGAGGGATGGACGCCGGTCGAGCCTGGGGCGGATCCGGTGCTGTATGGTCATGCCCAGATCAGTCCGCGAGGCCGCTTTGAGGTCCGGAGTTATCAAACCTTTACCCTGACCTACACTGTTGGCCGTTTTGGATTGGATGACACCGGGGCGATCCGTGTGGTGTTCC
>NHDO01000037.1 GCA_002171735.1 Proteobacteria bacterium TMED61
GATGCCTGATATCTCCAAGTCCCAAAGAGGCCAGTCCTTTTGAGTAGTGGTACATCAAACGCAACGCAGGCCGAGTTATTGGGGGCGCTGCTTGATTTTGCTGCCCGCCCGGAGGATGAACTCAGGAAACTGGCCTCGCAGGACCCGACGGGAGATTCACAGCCGAATGCGCCGGCAGATCAGTTCGCCTGCCATCTTATCTGGCTCGCTTCCGAACCCATGCTGCCCGAGCGAAGTTACCGCGGTGCGGGCGTTGGACAGAGGTTCGGGGTACAGGTCACCGACCTGACTTACGAGATAGATCACCAAAGCGGTGAGCACCTCGCGGCAAAGGTGTTGGCTAAAGGGCAGATTGCCTACTGCAAGATTGCGCTTGATCAAGCGATTCCCTGTGATCCGCAAAGCGCAACAGAACCCGGTCCTGTGGTGTTGTTTCTGGACGCTTCAGGCACTGGGATTCTCGGTATCGGCATTATCGATTTCGCACTGCGCCGATCGACCAATATTTCCTGGCAGCAGACCAAGATCGATCAGTCTGCCCGTGCCCAAGCTCACAACCATCAGCCATGTGTAATCTGGTTTACGGGTCTGTCAGGATCAGGAAAATCGACCGTGGCTGATGCTCTTGAGCAAAAGCTCCATGGCGAAGGGCGGCACACTTATCTTCTGGATGGGGACAACGTGCGCCATGGTCTTTGTAGGGATCTGGGCTTTACTGATGCCGATCGGGTGGAGAACATTCGCCGTGTCGCCGAGGTAGCGAAACTGATGGCAGACGCNGGACTTATTGTGATTGCCTCATTCATCTCGCCGTTTGCAAACGAGCGGGCGATGGCNCGGGAGATTGCTGATGATGTNCTTTTTGTTGAGGTGTTTGTAGATACACCGCTTGCGGTCTGTGAGNCCCGCGATCCCAAAGGNCTGTATAAGAAAGCACGCGCAGGCGAGTTNGAAAACTTTACCGGTATTGATTCNATCTATGAGNCGCCCAGCCACCCCGAGATCACGCTGCAGGGGNGTGAGCGCTCCCCTGANGCNCTGGTCGAGCAGATCATGAATNACCTTTCTTNGAANAATCTCCTTTCTGATTAGGGCAAAATCGANANCATGACAGAGCAACCCAAAGTGGCAATCGTGACNGGNGCCGGGACCGGCGTTGGCAAAGCCGTTGCGCAGATACTGCTTCGCAACGGCTACTGCGTCACTCTGACGGGNCGGCGCAGCAAACTGCTGGAAGCAGCAGCGTCAGAATCTGGTGCAGACTCCAAAGCAGTCTTTTGTCANCAGNCGGATGTCCGCCACGNTGAAGAAGTGGANAGNCTNTTCGATGCCGCNATCGAGCGNTTCGGTCGGATTGATCTTCTGTTCAACAATGCTGGGATCGGTGCGCGTGCGGTGGATGTTGACGAACTTGAGGTTTCNGAATGGCAGGCGGTGCTGGAGACCAATATACACGGCGCTTTTTTGTGTGCCCGTCGTGCATTTGGACAGATGAAAGTACAGGATCCCAAAGGAGGTCGGATTATCAATAATGGCTCGATCTCGGCCTACGTGCCGCGTGTCAACAGNGCCCCTTATACCNTCANNAAGCACGCCATATCAGGCCTGACCCGNAGCCTGGCGCTNGACGGNCGCNCGCACAACATCGCCTGNGGNCAGATCGANATCGGAAACGCCCTCACAGAAATGGCGAAACCATTGGGAGAGGGAGTCCGCCAGCCCAACGGCACCATACTGGCCGAGCCGTTGATGGACGTCCATCATGTGGCAACGAGTGTGCTGCATATGGCACAGCTGCCGCTGGATACCAATGTGCTTTTCATGAACGTGATGGCCCGGGATATGCCTTTCGTCGGACGCGGCTAGCGGTGCGCCATCTTTCAGGCGAGATCAGGGAATTTCAGGTCGGCAGCAATGTTTTGCTGGTGCTTAAGTCAATCTCAGAAACTGACAGGTTTCTACCCAGATTTTTCTCGTAATCTCAATAATAAAAGGAGCGGAATATGCACTCAAATCCCTTTACGGATGACGAGTTGAACCGTCGCCTGGCAGCGACCCGAGAGGAAATGACGACCCGCAGTCTCGATCTGATACTGCTGAGTGCACCGGAGCATGTGTTCTATCTCACGGGGTTGGACCATTGGGGATATTTTGCGCCGCACGTGCTTATCGTGCCGGCGGATGGCGATCTGGTACTNGTGACCCGGGCTATGGAGCACGTGGTCATCCGCAATCAGGTTCGAAACGCCACATTCATCGGCCACANAGATTCCGAGACTGCCGCTGACCTTGTCATCAGGCACCTCAAGGGANCCACCTCTGGGAAGTGCATCGGCCTGGAAGCNGGTTCTGCCGGACTTTCTTACGCAATGGGCGAAACGCTGAAGCATGAGATTGATGCCGGGTCCTGGGTCGATATCACAGGCATGNTNGACGAAACGCGGCTGGTGAAATCTGGTGAGGAGCAGGNNTACATGAGAAAAGCGGCGGTTGCCTCGGATGCCGGCACCCAGGCCGCAATCAACGCCATCCANGATGGCGCGCGAGAGGCGGATGTCGCCGCTGAGTGCCTGGCGGCAATGACGCGGGCAGGAGGCACACCNCCTGGCTTTGGCCCTTTTTTGCGCCCGTTTCATCGGATGGCGGAAGAGCACACCACCTGGGGTGACGGCGAGCATCACGAGGCGGTCTTTCTTGAGGTGGCGGGTTGTGTGGCCCGCTACAACGCGCCGATGGGCCGGTTGGTCAATATCGGCAAGATATCCGATGAAGATGCCGAGATGGCGCAGTTATGCGGCGAGGCATTTGACGCAACACTGAAGGCGCTCAAGGTGGGNGCCAGGGCGAAAGATGTCTATAACGGTTGGCAGGCCGTTGTGGATGCGGCCGGCATGCCGGAGTATCGTCGTCATCATTGCGGGTATCTGGTCGGTATCGGCTTTCCGCCCGCATGGACGGGCGGGCCGCGGGTCACTGGCCTGCGCCATGATTCTGATCGCGAGATGCGGGAGGGCATGACCTTCCATCTGATGTCGTGGTTTACCGAGACCGGTCGGGGCAACTACTTTATTTCAAATACCGTCCTGCTCGNNACNCATGGCGCAGAAGTGNTGACGACAACGCCNTANGGACCACACATCGCTCCCTAGCCGGATCGATCGAACTNCNAAATANAGGGNTGTCCCATGCGTCTTTACCGTAGAGAAGAAAATTTCGATGACCTTGAGCANTGGNCNTTTGAGAACAAGGCTTCAGACTATGTCATCGTGCAAGGCAATCCGGTTGCCTCGGGTCGGATTGACTATGTAAGCCCCGATGGCAGTTCCCGGTTGGGTATCTGGCGCTGTACCGAAGGCGTGTTCGATTGCAATGAACTCGGAGATGAACTGCAGACTATCCTGCAGGGCCGGTTGATCCTAACTCTGGGGGATGAACCGCCTATCGCGTGTACTCGTGGCGACAGCGTTTTTACGCGCAAAGGTCAGCGGGTCAGGTGGGAAATTCGGGAAACGGTGATCAAACTGTTCCACACCTCGAATCTGGACAGCACCGCCTGAGACAGACTTGGTTGTCGAGAGTAATCAGGAGGTTGACGTTGAAGTCATCACGCCGTGCTTTTCACGGTGCGCAATCAACTCGTTGAGCCAGTCGGGATCCATTTCCGGCACCGACGACAGCAGCAGTTCCGTGTATTCATGATGGGGCGGTGAGAACACATCGGTTTTCGGACCCTGTTCCACAATCTCGCCCTGCAGCATCACTACGACGTTATCCGCAATCGCCTTGACGGTGGCAAGGTCGTGGGTGATAAACATGTAGGCGAGATTGAATTCCCGTTGCAGCCGGTCGAGCAGCCTAAGAATTCCTTCCGCAACGAGTTGATCAAGAGCAGAGGTCACCTCGTCGCAGATAATGAATTCAGGCTCCGCTGCCAATGCCCGCGCGATGCTGACTCGTTGTTTCTGACCGCCCGAGAGCTCGTCGGGATATCGGTCGATATATAAATCGGGTTCCAGTTCAATCAGGGACAACAGTTCCCGTATCCGCTCTTCTTTCTGTTGACCGCGGAGGTTGAGGTAAAAGCTCAACGGTCTGCCGATGATATTGCGAATACGCTGGCGGGGATTCAGTGCGGTATCAGCCATCTGGTAGATCATTTGGACGTGACGCAACTGGTCTTTGTTTCGAGCTTTGAAACTCTTAGGCAAAACTTCGCCATTGAATTGAATGTTGCCAAGCCGTGGCGGCAGCAGTCCGGTGATGACCCGGGCGGCCGTGCTTTTGCCGCTGCCGGATTCCCCGACTATGGCGACCGTCTGCCCGCGATGAATCTCAAAAGTCACGTTCTTGAGGATATCTTCTTGCCCGTACCCCGCGGTCACGTTATCGATCTTTACTACCGGATTGATCTCTGTTCCGACAGTTTCTGTCTCTTTCTTGAATGACCGCACTGCCCACAATGATTTGGTGTAGTCCATTTTGGGGTTCGACATCATGTCTCGGGTGGTTGCCTCTTCGACCAGTTCTCCGTAGCGCAATACCATGATGCGGTCAGCCATCTGTGCCACCACAGCCAGATCATGAGAGATGTAAATGGCAGCAGTATTGAACTCGCGGACAATGTCACGGATGGTTGTGAGCACTTCGATCTGGGTCGTCACGTCGAGTGCAGTGGTCGGCTCATCAAAAATGATCAGATCGGGCCGGCAGGATAATGCCATGGCAGTCATCGCCCGCTGCAGTTGTCCGCCGGACACCTGATGGGGATAGCGGTAGCCGATACCTTCGGGGTCGGGAAGCAGTACCCGCCGGTATAGGTCTTTGGCGTCGGCTTCCGCCTCCTGACGGTTTTTGACGTTGTGCACCACGGGTATCTCAGAGAACTGATCGATCAGTTGGTGCGCCGGGTTGAAAGACGCTGCTGCACTCTGGGCGACATAGGCGATACGGACACCGCGCAGTTTACGTAGGGTCGTCTCCGACTGTTCAGTGAGTTCCTGGCCGTCGAAGTGGATCGTGCCGCCACGGATGCGGCATCCCGGTCGGACAAAATTCATTGCGGCAAGGCCCAGCGTGGATTTGCCTGCACCTGATTCGCCAATCAACCCCAGCACTTCTCCCCGGTCGAGGTTGAGATCAAGACCCTTGATGATTTCATGCCAGACCTCATCGCTTTCGCCATCGATCTCAAGATTGCGGATTTCGAGTAGTCGATTAGTCATAAGAACGCGCGCTAAGAAGCTCCGTTAATGCCCGTCCTTGAGGCCGCTGGATTTATGTAAAAACCAGTCGACGAGAAAGTTGACGCCGAGGGTCAGTATCGCAATCGCGATCGCCGGCAGAATTGGAGTGATATCCCCATAAGTGATTAGGACGGCGTTTTCGCGCACCATCGAACCCCAGTCGGCTGTGGGCGGCTGGACCCCCAGTCCAAGGAAACTGAGCGCGGCAATCATGAGAAAGACGAAGCAAAATCGCAGGCCAAACTCAGCCATCAGCGGCGCCATGATGTTGGGCAGAATTTCCCTGATACAGAGCCAGAACATTCGCTCGCCCCGCAGTCGGGCTGCTTCGAAATAATCCAGTACAACGACGTTCAGGCTGACCGCCCGGGTCACGCGGAAGATTCGAGTTGCATCAAGCGTTGCGATCACAATAATCAGTGTAGGAATCGAAGTGCCAAAAATTGTCAGCAGCATCAAGGCAAAAATAAGCTGGGGAATCGCCATCAGCACATCGACCACGCGACTGGCCAACTGATCAAACCATCCACTATAGATAGCAGCAAAGAGGCCAGTTAATCCGCCGATTACAAATGCAAGAACCGTTGTGATGAAGGCAATGCCGACAGTGTTGCGTGCCCCAAACAAGAGCCGCGTAAGCATGTCTCGACCTAAACCATCTGTCCCTAAAATAAATTGCTCACCCCAGACATCAAACTCCGGACCCACGATCTCCGTTTCACCATAAGGCGTCAGGATAGGGGCGAATATCGCCACAAAGCCGTAGCTGAGAATAACCAGAATTCCGAATTTAGCCGTAATCGGCGCCCTTAAGACCTCCCGTAATACACCTTGCAGACGCGTACGTTTTGGCCGACTGATCGGCGGGTCCAGCGGAGTTGCTTCTTCAGCCGTCATTTGGGGTGCAGCAGTCGGGGGTTGGTACAGATTGAGACAATATCGGCTGTTAGATTCAACAGAATGTAGGTACCGGCAAAGATCATACTGCAGGCCTGTACAACCGGGATGTCACGATTCGAAACTGAGTCGACCATCAACTGACCAAGACCGGGGTAGATAAATACTACCTCGACGACAACAACCCCGACGACCAGATAGGCAAGACTAATTGCAATGATGTTGGCGATGGGTGCCCATGCGTTAGGCAAGGCATGCTTAACAATAACGCGTAATTTTGGCATGCCTTTTAGGTGCGCCATTTCGATGTACGCGCTCGCCAGCAAATTGATGATGGAGGCACGAACCATCCGCATCATGTAGGCGAGAATGACTCCCATCAGTGTGACAGCGGGAAGCGTCACTTGATGGAGTTTGTCAATAAACGACGTGTTCGCGTCTATATTAGAAAGACTAGGAAACCAGCCAAGTTTTACCGAGAAGTAGAGTATCAGCACATAGGCTGTGAGGAATTCAGGGGCCGATACAGCACCGAGCGTAACGACGTTCACCGATCGGTCGTAGATGCTGTTGCGNTAAAGCGCTGCCAGGANGCCAAAAATCAATGCGAGGGGAACTGATACAGCGGCTGCTGTCAGGGCCAGAAAAAGAGTATTCGACAGCCTAAAGGTAATTAACTCTGCGATGTCCCGTCGGTTGGCAAGAGAAGTCCCGAGGTCCCCTTGCATAACACCTGCCCACCAGTCGATGTAGCGAATATGGGCAGGACGATCCAGACCCAATTCATGGCGCAAGGCGGCGACATTTTCAGGACTAGCGCCTTGGCCTANTAAAGCTTCTGCGATGTCTCCTGGCAGAAATTCGACTCCTACGAAAATAATAATAGACACCACAAATAGTGTTAGCAGCCCAAGGCCAAAGCGTTGCAACACCATTAGAAGAATTCTATTCATTGCTGTTCAGTGAATTAAGCGTCTCTGTTACTGACATCAATGTAACGCAGAAAGAACAAACTTGCATATCGAGGTTACTTCACCCGCACGTACCACACCAAGCAATAAACAGGTATCAAGAGGTAACATGTTAAGGGGTGAGTGAAAAAATAAGCGGCCCGAAGGCCGCTTATTTNGTCAGTCAGGGAAAAACCCTCACGCTTTCCACCATCTTTTGAGGAAGTGACCTCCATCCATCTCCCAGCCACCACCGATCTGATCACCGACACCAATCGTATCTCGAGTCGCAGCAACGTCGGTACCAAACGCTGGAATAATAGTTCCGCCTTCTTTGGAGATAATATGCTGCACTTCCTGATACATGGCGGTGCGCTTGGCCTGATCCAACTCACCCCGAGCAGCGACCACGAGTTCGTCCACCCGCGCGTTCTTGATGACTGTATCGTTCCAGGGAGAAGATGAGAGGTAAGCGATCGACAGGATCATGTCTTCGACCGGTCTGGCGCCCCAATAGCAGGTACAGAACGGCTTTACGTTCCAGACGTTGTTCCAATAACCGTCCTGGGGTTCCTGGACGATGTTGAGATTCACTCCAATCTTGCCCCAATGCTGCTGGAACAGTTGAGCGGCATCCATAGCGCCACCATAAGAGGTGTTCGATGCACTTAGATCGATCTGGACACCCTCATGACCAGACTTTTTCAGGTGGTGTTTTGCTTTGTCCAGGTCATATTCCACTTTCAGGTCGGCATCGTAACTCCCAAATCCAGGGCCCAACGGCTGATCGTTGCCCATCGCGCCGTATCCAAACAAGACTTTGTCGATAAATTCCTGTCTAGGCGTTGAAAGTTTCAGCGCGGTTCGGAAATCCATGTTGTCGAAAGGCGTGACATCCATCCGCATGGGGTGAGTGAAGGCGAGATTGCTCGCAACATCGACGATGTTGACACCCTTAACGTTCTTAAGGCGTGCAATACCTTTCAGCGCGGGTCGGTTAATAACATCTACTGATCCACTGATGAGCGCACTTTGGCGGGCCGTATCATCTAGGATCGCAATGACTTCATGAGAGTCAGCCAGGGCGCCACCGTCTGGNTGCCAAGCGTTGGGGTTACGCTCCAGAACGGTTTTTACGCCCGGATTGTATTCCTTCAGGAGGTAAGGTCCCGTTCCTGCATCGGATAATGATTCAGCGACACCATCTTTTGACGGCATGATATTGAAGTGATAATCGGTAAAGAGCGCAGGGCAGTCGGCATTGCCGTCTGCCAATTCAACGATCACGGCGTTTCCGTCAACACGTACATCCGAGATGCCGGAAAAAACACCTTTCGCATATGAGGTTGAATCCTCACCACGATGCTTATTAATTGATGCAACGACGTCATCGGTTGTCAGCGATTTGCCATTGTGGAACTCAACACCTTGGCGGATATTGAATCGCCATACCTTCGCATCAGGACTTGCTTCCCAGCTTTCAGCCAACGCCGGTTCCATGCTGTTATCTTGGCCAACATTCACCAGGCTGTCACGGAACGCGCGGCTAACGCAGATCATGTACGTGGCGTTAAATAGGCCGCAGTCGAGCGAATCGCCAGTGTTCGCATCGTTTAGGCCGGACACCATATGACCGCCTCTTTTTGGTGTNGCGGCAAGTGCACGGCCAGACCAAAGNGCGCTACCCATCGTGGCGGACAATCCCATCGCCCCAGTAAAGGCGAGAAAGTCACGGCGCGTGACGCGCGGATCACTGAGCGCCTGTTTCAGGACAGTGTCCTGATGAATGATCTGTTCGATCTTTGAATGTTTCATCCAATCCTCCTTCAGGTTGTTTAAATCCGTCACATTTCGCGGGACTTACTCCCGAAAATATGATCACCCTATCCTAATGCCCTTGGCGGCCAGACGGCAACTGTACAACTTTCGAAATCATGAGAAACGATAAACTATTGCGACTGAGCGAGCAGGATACGGGTGAAGCCAGTATTTAGTCGCTAATTCAATCGTGAAACTATATGAAAATAAAGGCAATTGAGACCACACCGCTACTGGTTCCCTATGCCCAGCCCTATTACTGGTCTCAGGGGGTCACGCGAGGGGCAGAGGTGTTATTGATCGAGATCCGCACGGAAAACGGATTCGTGGGGTTTGGGGAGTGTCTGGCAACACCTACAGCAAAGGGCGTTCAGGCCTTTGTCGAAGAGGCGGCAAGACATCTGTTGGGACAGTCCGTCTTTGATCGAGAGCGTCTGATGACGCTTTGTTATCAGTCCCTGTTTCAGTTTCGCGGAAACTGCAGTGCACCGCGCTTTGGTGGGC
Organism: Proteobacteria bacterium TMED61; assembly: GCA_002171735.1. Lineage (GTDB taxonomy): Bacteria > Pseudomonadota > Gammaproteobacteria > Arenicellales > UBA868 > UBA868. The sequence goes on from NHDO01000037.1 coordinate 9,413, forward strand.
AGGTGCTGGCCGGGCTGGAAATGGCGCTCTGGGATCTTCAGGGAAAAGCACTTGATCGGCCAGTTTATGAATTGTTGGGCGGCGCACAGCGGCGGTACGTCGAGTATTTCGGGTTTATTCAGGGCTCTGAACCCAAAGACCTTGCCCACGATGCCGTGGCTCTGGTGCAGCAGGGTCACCGCACGATTTACTGCAAGGTGGGCCGCGGTGACGAACTTGATTTTGAGATCGTAAGACAGGTCCGCGAAGCGGTGGGTCCTGGCGTCCGTTTGCGCCTCGATCCAAACGAAGCCTGGGATACGCTTTCGGCAATCCGGATGATTGAGCGCCTGAAAGCGTTTAACCCCGAGATGATCGAACAACCTTGTGATCATCGAAGCCTGAGCGCTCTTAAACAGATAAAGGATGCAAGCCCTGTTGCCATTGCGGCGGATCAATGCGTATTCAATGCGGTCGATGTTTGCCAGGTGACACAAATGCAGGCGGCGGACCTCATCGTTCTTGGTCTGCATGAAACGGGTGGCATCGGCCCTCTTATGGAAGCAGCAGCCGTCGCGAAGATAGGGGGGCTCAATATCTGTCTTCATGGCTTGTACGAGACTGGTATCACGACCTGTGCGGCACACCAGGCAGGGCTGGCGATTCCCAACCTGGACGACGCCAATCAGTACATGAATCACCTACTTACGTCGGATGTAATTGCCAGCCCGGATCTTTCGCTAAAGGACGCTAAACTCGGTTTGTTCGACGCGCCGGGTCTTGGATTTGAACTTGATCCGGATGCCGTGTCTGAGGCTGCGGCTCGGCATGCTGAACATAGCGCGGTAACGGATAACGCTTAGCGTGAGCGCTGCGCGCTTAAACTCATTGAAACGGATAAAACAGTGAAAATTTCCCGAATCCGCATATTTCAGGTCGACCTGCCGATGAAGGAGGGTTCATACAGCTGGTCGACACAGTCATTCTCGGCTTTCGATAGCACAGTTGTCCTGATTGATACCGATGAGGGTTTAACGGGTGGGGGAGAAAGCTGTCCGTTGGGACCGTCTTATCTGGCGGCATACGCGGAAGGAGTACGCACTGGCGTGTCGGTGCTCGCTCCCGCCCTCATTGGCGAGGATCCCACTCAACTCGACAGGATCAATCTCAAAATGGACGAGCTGCTCAAGGGCCATCCTTACGTCAAGTCGGCAATCGACATGGCATGCTGGGATATCCTGGGCAAGGCAACAGGCATGCCGGTCTACCAGCTACTGGGCGGCAAACTCCAGGAGCGGGTGAAGCTTTTCAAGGTCGTGGCGCGCGCCGATCCGGAACTCATGGCAGAGCGTTTTGTTGAATACCGTGACTTGGGGTTTGATCATTTCCAGATCAAGGTCGGAGAACATCCTGAGACCGATATAGAGCGTTTCAAACGAGTGCTTGCCCAGATGCAGCCTGGTGATGTGGTGGATGCGGATGCCAACACTGGATGGAAACAGCATGAAGCCCTGCGCGTCGTTAGTGCTGTTCAGCAGATGTTCCGCGAGCGGCAATTGTCCTGCTTTATTGAGCAACCCTGCCTCAGTTACGAGGAGTGTCTCGCGGTACGCCGACACACCAATCTGCCATTCATTCTGGATGAGTGTATGGATGGATTACCGATCCTGTTGCGGGGATACCACGACAACGCGATGGATCTCATCAATCTCAAGATCAACCGGATGGGAGGTCTCACCCGAGCGCGGCAAGTGCGCGATCTTTGTGTTCATCTGGGTATTGTCATGACCATCGAAGACAGTTGGGGAGGAGAAATTGCGACCTCTGCGATTGCGCACCTGGCGCAGTCGACACCGCCGGCATTTCATTTTCAGTCGTCCGCATTCCACGAATACGCGAGCATCGCGATTGCTAACGGCGGCCCGCAGGTTGCAGACGGCCACATGACTGCGCCGTCAGAACCCGGGTTGGGGGTCGAGCCTCTGATGGATATTCTCGGTGATCCGGTGTGCGAGTTTCACTAGCGCAAAAGCGACATCGGGTCTTCTAACGTGGGCATCGTATCGCTCACAATAGCGATCTATGAAGTACTGACTATTCATTAAAGGCATCACCATGGCTCAACAGCACGATCAGAAAAACAGAAAGACCCGTACCCTGGCGGTACATGCGGGCGAGGCACCAGATCCGGTTACCCGGGCATCTGCCCCCAACATCGTGATGTCGAGCACATTTGTACTCGATGAACCAGTAGGTTTTTCCGCCTACGATATTCCTGAAGAAGCCCCGTTTATCTACAGTCGATGGCGTAACCCGACGGTTAAGCAGTTGGAAGACAAAATGGCGGTACTTGAGGAGGCCCCGGCATGCCGATGTTTTGCTTCGGGTATGGCGGCAACCTCGGCTGTGCTTTTCAGTGTACTGAAGTCAGGGGATCGTCTCGTCATGAGCGACGCCAACTATCCGGGTACAGCAGAACTGGCCCGCAATGATCTCGCTCGCATGGGCGTGGAGGTGGTGACGGCGAATTTCTCGGACCTTGGCGCACTCGAGCAGGCGGTAACGCCTGAGACGGTGTTGGTCTGGGGAGAGACGCCTGCCAACCCGACCATGCGGATCACGGATATCGCTGCCGTGGCCGAAATTGCTCACCAGCGGGACGCCCGATTGGCAATCGATTCGACTTTTGCCTCTCCCATGGCAACCCGCCCGATGACCTTGGGCGCGGATTACGTTATTCATTCGCTGACCAAGTACTGCTGCGGTCACGGGGATGCCATGGGCGGTGCGGTGCTGGCCTCAGAAGAGCATATGCGCGCCATTGAGACGGATGGCCAGATTCATGTCGGTGGGGTGATGAGCCCCTTCAATGCGTGGCTGATTAACCGGGGGCTGGCGACGCTGCCGATACGTATGCAGGCGCATGAGGCCAACGCGATGGCGGTTGCACAGTTTCTTGAGGCGCATCCCAATGTGACGAAGGTGCTCTATCCGGGCCTTGCCAGTCATCCGCATCACGATCTTGCAAAAAAGCAGATGGACAATTTTTCTGGAATGCTGTCCTTTCAGGTCGATAAAGGCGCTGATCTTGCGCAGGAGATGATGTCGAATCTTGAGGTGATCCATTATGCAGTTTCTCTTGGACACCATCGGAGTTTGATCTGCTGGATGGGAACGGATGACCTGATGGCATCGAGTTATGGCCTTTCAGGTGAGCAACTGGCAGCCTATCGGGAATTTGCTGGAGATGGGGTGTACCGACTTTCAGTCGGACTGGAAGACCCTGAGGACTTGTGCGAGGATCTGTCCCGGGTTCTTGGATAGTACACACCGGATTCGATCATGAGTTCATTTCCATCAACACGGCCTGCCTCGGCATTTGCTGCTTCGGCACTTAAAGCACAGACGGCACTTGACAATGGACCCGGCGCTCACCGGATTGGATTGATCGCACTGGCGAGCGATTACGTGGTGGAGCGTGACTTTATAAATATGCGCCCGGGGGATGAGGTTGCGGTTTTTGTTTCACGAGTGCTTAACGTCAATCCCTGCACGGTTGAGAACTTGAGAACAATGGGTCCGCGGCTCGCGGATGCTGCTTCGCTGATTATTCCGGCTGGCCGACTCGATGCGATGGTCTATTGTTGTACTTCGGGCACCACGGCCATGGGATACGACACGGTTGCTGACAGTATTCACACCGCTCGGCCGGGGATACCGGTTATCACGCCGATTACCGCTGGATTGAGAGCCCTCAGGCAGTTCAATGCTGAGCAGATTGCGGTGCTGACGCCCTACACCGATGACGTCAACGAGTCTCTGGTGGGTTACATCGAAGAACACGGGCCGCGCGTCAGTGCGACAACGAGTTTCCATTTCGCTGATGACAATGATATGGCGCGTATTCCGCCGGAGGCCATCATCCGCGCAGCAAAGGAGGCAGATCGGGAGGATGCTGACGCGCTCTTTATCTCTTGTACGGCCATCCGCGCCGTGGACGTAGTCGAGGAGATAGAACGGATGCTGAATAAGCCCGTGGTTTGTGCCAATCAGGCGCTCTTCTGGGAAGCCGTACGCACCGCAGGTTACACGGCACCCATCATGGGTTATGGCCGGCTGCTGACGATGGATCTGTTGTAGCGCCGGCTGTCGCTAAAGCCGCCTCGTCCCAATACGCTCTTGGACGGTTCTTTCCTTACCGACGCGCAACTGGCGAAGTACCACGAGGCCGGTTTCGTGATACCGGATTTTCGGCTGAGTGAGACCACCTTGACCAGAATTCGTGCGGCGCACAGTCGGTTTATCGAGCGCTATCCGGCGTTTTTGGATTACTGCCCGGCCCTGCTCCCTCTGGAGCCCGATTTTCTGGAATTCGCTCGCGATGAGACTATTCTGAACATGGTTGGACAGGTGCTTGGCAACGATTTTGCGCTGTGGAATTCGAGTTTTTTCGCTAAACCTGCCCGGGTGGGCACCCGTACCCCCTGGCATCAGGACGGCGAGTACTGGGCAATGCGGCCTTTGGCAACCTGTACGGTCTGGATGGCTATTGATGACGCGACACGCGAAAACGGATGTCTGCGAGTTATCCCGGGGTCGCATAAAGGTAAGAGAGTTCGGCAGCATCAGACAAACAATTCGTCCGGTCTAGCGTTGAATCAGGAACTTACCCAAAATGAGCTTGAAGAATCAGATGCGGTGGACATGGTGATGCGAGCAGGGCAAATCTCCCTGCATGATGTATATCTCGTCCATGGGTCTGAACCGAATCTATCGGATCATCCGCGCCGCGGCATGACCCTAAGATTCATGCCCACGAGTTCCTACTATGACAGGGAGATAGAGCAGGAGCAGAACGCGTCGAGCCTGTACCCGTCGCTTGATGCGCAAGAGTTGAGAAATTTCCAAAGGGTGCCGCTCTATCTGATGCGCGGTGCTGATCTTTGCGGACGCAATAGTTACGCGGGCAGTTTCTCAGAGCAGGGCGACTTCAGGAGGAGCGATGAAACTGGATGAAATTTATACCAAGGTGCCGACAGTGCTTGATCAGGCCCAGCGCGAGCATTATTACGAGCAGGGTTATCTTGTTTTTCCTTCGCTGATTGACACTGAAGCGTTAGCCCCCCTGCGCGCCGCTGCGGACCGTATTGTTGAAAAGACCCGCGAACTCGTAGAGTCTTCCAAAGAAATTGATTTGGAAAACGATCACACTGCAAAGAACCCCCGATTAAGACGTGCTGCATATCTTGATGACCTGGATTTTGAATTTTGGGGAATCTGCACGGATTCGGTGATCCCGGATATCGCGGCCGATCTTTTGGGACCCAATGTCCGGTTTCGGGAGATCATGCTGAATTTCAAATGGGCGGGCGGCGGTGCCGAGGTGAAATGGCATCAGGATCTTGTCTTTTATCCCCATACGCATTCGGGGACCCTCCAGTTTCTGTTGTTTCTTGAAGATGTGACTGCAGAGCAAGGCCCGCTTGAACTTTATCCCGGTAGCCACCTGGGTCCAATATTCGAGCACTACGACAGCCAGGGTGTATGGACCGGAGCTGTTCGGGAACAAGATCTCGCGGGCGTCGGGCCAGATGGCCCGATTGCCGTCACGGGTCCTGCAGGCACGGTAAGCGTGCATCATAGCCGGACAATTCACGGTTCCGGACAGAACCAGAGCAGCCAGGGTCGCCCCGTCCTGGTGCTCACCTACAGTGCGGCAGACGCCATTCCGTATACCGCGCCCGCGTATCCGAGTTCACGCTATGGGGTATTGGTTCGGGGAAAAGAGCCGGGCTACGCCCACCACGAGGAATTGCATGTGCCGATGCCGCCCGACTGGTCGGACGGATATACCTCTATATTTGCGCATCAGGAAAAATAGGCGCAGTCCTAGCGGCCCAGCCTTCTGGATGTGATCTGACAAAAGGAAATAACGATGAGAGATAATCCGATTCATCCAACGGTGGATTTTGAGCAGGACGGCGTACAGCACGGATTTTTGAAGGTGCCGTATTCGGGGGACGATTCCGCCTGGGGCGCCGTCATGGTGCCGGTAACGGTGATCAAGAACGGTAGCGGTCCTACAGCAATTCTGACCGGCGCCAATCACGGCGATGAGTACGAAGGTCCGATTGCACTCTGGGGCATGACCCACACGCTGAGTGCTGATGAGGTCAGTGGCCGCGTGATCATGGTGCCAGCGATGAACTATCCCGCCTTTAAGGCTGGAAAGCGTACTTCCTGGATTGATGGCGGTAACATGAACCGAGTGTTTCCCGGAGACCCCGAGGGCACGATTACCGAGATTATTGCCGACTATTTTTCCCGCACCTTGCTGCCCATGGCCGAAGTGGTGATCGACATCCACTCAGGCGGCAAGACTATGGAGTTTTTGCCATTCGGGGCAGCCCATATTCTGGATGACAAGGATCAGCAGGCGAGATGTGTTGCCGCAGTTCAGGCCTTCAACGCGCCTTACACCCTGATGCTGCTGGAGCCCGATGCTGCCCATCTGTATGACACCGCGGCCGAGAATCAAGGCAAGGTCTTCGTCAGCACGGAACTTGGCGGTGGCGGATCAGCAAGTGCGACCACGGTGAATATTGCACGGCGTGGAATCACCAACGTACTCAAGCACGCCGGGATTCTCGCCGGAGAGCCTGAAAAGGGTCCTTCGGTTAATCTCGATACGATGAATCCGGACTGCTTCATTACCTCGGAGCATCGAGGACTCATTGAGATGCGTCATGACCTCGGGGCAGAGATAAAAAAGGGCGATCTCCTGGCCGTTGTTTACGATACCGATCGGACTGGTACCGTGCCCGTGGAATACCATTCAAAAGTGGATGGACTTTTCATGGGAAGACACTTCCCCTGTCTGATTCGTCCCGGGGATTTTCTGGCCGTTATCGCAGCCACCGTCGACTGATCGGAAACTCTATCCACCTCGCTTTTATCCGAGCCGAAAGACATGCAATACACCAAACCTTTTCAAAAAGCGGAATACGACCGTCGGATTGCACAGACCAAACAGAGCATGGCAGATAAGGGATTTGATCTCATTATCTGTCAGGACCCGGCAAACATGAACTGGCTGACGGGATTCGACGGCTGGTCTTTTTACACACCCCAAGCGGTATTGCTGCATCTCGAGGAGGACGCGCCCATCTGGTTCGGTCGGCCGCAGGATGCCAAAGCGGCCCACATCACGACTGATATGCCACCTGAGAATGTCACTACCTTCTCAGAAACCCTGATCCATCATCCCACCGAGCATCCTTACGACGATCTCGCCACGCTGATTGATCAACGGGGCTGGGGGAGTCAGCGGATCGGCGTGGAACTGGACGCTCATTACTACACGGCCCGCGCTCATGCGCATCTGGTGAAGGGCTTGCCCAACGCGACGCTGGCCGATACCGAGCAGTTGGTGAACTGGGAACGTCTGGTGAAGTCCGAAGCGGAACTCGTTTATATGCGCGAAGCTGGTGAGACGGTTAGTGAGGTAATGAACCGGGCGATCGNCAAGGTTGCGCCGGGTGTACCGGAATACGAGATCATCGCCGAGGTCTATCACGCGCAGGTGATGGGCGTAGAAGGTCGCTATGGAAACTATTCAAGCCTGTGTCCACTGATTCAGGTAGGAGAAGGGACCAGCACGCCGCACCTTACTTGGTCAGAGCACCCACTGCCTGATGACGGCCTCGTCATGATGGAACTCGGTGGCGCCCGTCATCATTACCAGGCTCCCCTTACCCGTACGCTGTATCTTGGCAGTCCGCCTACCGAGGTCACAAAACTGACCGAGACTATTGTNGAAGGCGTGGACGCGGCTCTGGAGATTGCGCGGCCGGGCGCCACTTGTGAGGAAGTTGAAGCCGTGTGGCAAAAAGTNCTTAACCGCAACGGCTATCACAAGGAAAGCCGGGTNGGTTATTCGATCGGTGTCAATTACCCGCCGGACTGGGGAGAGCGCACCGCTAGTTTGCGTCCAGGGGATACTACCGTTNTGCAAAGTGGAATGTGTTTTCATTTTCAGTCGGGCGTCTGGCTCGATACTATTGGCGCCGCGGTGTCGGAACCCTTTGTGGTGACTGAAAGCGGGGGAGAGCGTCTTTGCAGTGCGCCCCGCGAACTGATCGTTATCAACTGAGTAGTATCTCGCCGGCTCATGAGTGCCTAAAACTATGACGACGATCAATACTTTTGCATCCGACAATATTTCCAGTGCTTGTCCGGAGGTCATGGATGCGTTGGCAAAGGCCAATGAAGCCAACAGCCCCTCCTATGGCGAGGATCCGTGGNCAAAGNATCTTGCTACGAGATTAGAAGAAATTTTTGAAACACCGGTTACGGTATTTCCGGTCACGACCGGCACGGCGGCCAATGCACTCGCGCTTTCTACGCTCACCCCGGCGTTTGGAAAAATATTTTGTCACGAACTTGCACATATCAACACCGATGAATGCGGTGCGCCGGAGATGTTTACCGGTGGGGCAAAACTCATTGATATGTCGGGCGCAAACGGGCGCATCACGGCAAAGGCACTGGAAGACGTCATCTACGGTGCCGGTAACGTGCATCATGCCCAGCCATCCAGTGTCAGTATCACGCAGGCCTGTGAGTCTGGTACCGTTTATTCGCTNGAAGAGATCCAGGCGATTGCCGCAGTCGCGCACTCCCACGGGCTNAGCATGCACATGGACGGTGCCCGCTTTGCCAATGCCCTGGTGACNCTGGATGTGACNCCGGCCCAGATGACCTGGCAGGCAGGTATCGATGTCCTGTCTTTTGGCGGCACCAAGAACGGTTGTCTTGCCGCAGAGGCNGTNGTNTTNTTCANGCCNGANCTNGTGGGNGATTTTCCNTTTNTGCAAAANCGTGCCGGTCAGCTGCTCTCCAAAAGCCGCTTTATCTCGTCACAGTTTGCAGGCTACCTGAAGGATGNNACCTGGCTGCGCAACGCTCGTCAGGCNAACGCGATGGCGCAGCGGCTNAGCAAAGGACTGGCAGCGCTGCCGGGTATTGAGCTCGCTTATCCAACGCAGTCCAATGAAGTGTTTGTGAGTATGCCCGCGGCGTTGATCGAGCGGTTGTCGGCGCAGGGCCTGTCGGTCAACGATGAAGAGCTCGACGGCAAGGCGGTGCGCTTCGTGGCTGCCTGGAACACCCCCGCGTCACAGGTCGATGATCTGCTGAAGGTGCTCGCCGATCACTGCTGATTTTTCTGAAAAGNCCCGTTTTTTGGTTAGTCGTAATACCCTGCGCGAACGCAGGCACCGATGAAGTTACAGATCANNCGNTCCGCGTGGGTGATCGTGATATGACCGTGATCATAAGAGGGNGCAATNTCCACCAGATCCATGCCCAGCACCCGGCCCTTTTNNGTGAGCCCATGGATCANCTGNCGTGTNTGNACCCAGTCGAGNCCGCCCGGCGCCTGNNCCATNACNGCNGGCATGATNGTTGGNTCNANNCCNTCGGCATCAATGGTCAGGTAGTAGGGCCCTCCATCAGGAATTCTATCCAGCACGGCTGACATGCCAATTTCGTGCATCTCGTAGGCCGTGATGATGTCGGCACCATAAGCGCGGGCATCGCTCACCTCTTCTTCCCCGGCGCTGCCGTTGGCGCGGATGCCGATTTGTACGATGTGACCGAACCAGTCCATCTCGGAAGCGCGTCGTATCGGGCTTGAATAACCCTCCCGGACCCCGTTGATCTCATCGCGCCAGTCGATATGGGCATCAACGTGGACCAGGGTAATGGTCTCGTCACGCTCAAGAGCACGCATCACGGGAATGGGGATGCCGTGATCCCCGCCCAGCGTGATCAGGGTGGCGCCGCTGGCGAGAATCTTTCGGGCAGCCGCTTCTGCACGACGGTAATGCTCCTGATGATCGTTAAGATCAGCCGTCACGTTGCCACAGTCCACCACTTTGATATCCCGCCCGTCGAGTAAATACCCACCCAGGTCCCAGTCGTAACTGGTTAGGGTGTAGGGAACATAACTTAGCCCCTGTCGGATCGCATCCGGCGCAAGACTTTGGTCATTGGCCATACCGTGGGGGTAGTAAGGCAGGCCATACGGTACACCGAGGATTGCGAGATCCGCATCCAACTGATCAAGATCTAACTGCAACGGAAAGTTGAGCAGTGTTTTAGATGGCGCTCGAGGCGCTTGGGTCAGGGTTGTCATTATGTGCCTAGGGACGGTTGATGGGTAGAAAGGGAGTTCAGGGCGCCGGCACCAGATACTGGCGATGCAATGCTTCAAGGCGCGACTGCAACTCAGCATCGATTTCAAAGTTGAGGGCTTCCAGTGCGCGCTCCAGGTGCCAGATCTGTGTTGCACCGACGATGGATGCAGTCAGAAAAGGACGGGTCAGCACAAAGGCATGGGCGAGCACTTCCGGACGGGTTCCGCATTCCGCTGCAAGGTCTATGTATGCTCGGGTGGCAGATTTCGCCTGCTCGCTAAAGTAGCGTGTGTTGGAGGGCCACAGGGTATTGCGTGCACCGGGTGGCCGGGCATCATCAAGGTATTTACCCGTCAGCACGCCGGCGGCCACCGGCGCATAGGCCAGCAGTCCTACGCGCTCACGCAATGCAACCTCTGCAAGCGCCAGTTCAAATTTTCGGTTGAGCAGGCTGTAGGCATTCTGGATGCTGGCCGGACGAGCGGCACTGGCGGCATCGGCTCGCGCAACAAAGTCCATTGTGCCCCAGGCGCTTTCGTTAGATAGGCCCCAGGAACGGATTTTTCCGGCCTGAACAAGTTCGTTGAGCGCGGCGATTGTTTCTTTCCGATCCGCACCCACATCCTCAATCTCTTCGGTTTGTCCAAGGTCTTTGAAGTCAGTCCAGCCACGATCTGGCCAGTGCAGTTGGTACAGATCTAGATAATCAGTGCGCAGCCGTTTGAGACTGTCTTCGCAGGCGGTGTGAATGGTCTCACGAGTGAAACGGCAGTCACCGCCCCGAATATGATGTCGACCCGGGCCACAGACCTTGCTGGCAAGAATCACGTCGCTGCGGCACTGACGCTCGTTGAGCCATTCTCCAATGATGATCTCGGTGTGTCCGTAGGTTTCCGGCCGCACATCGACAGGATACATTTCGGCCGTATCAAAGAAATTGATCCCGTGGGCGAGCGCATGATCCATCTGCGCAAATCCCTCTTCACGGGTGTTCTGTTCGCCCCAGGTCATGGTGCCGAGGCAGATGACCGAGACGTCTATTCCGGTATCACTCAATGGTCGGTAGCGCATTACAAAAAAGTCCTGTATTCAAAGTTGGATTGAATCTCTCACAAGTATGTAACATAAGCAGGTCAAAACCAACGTTCAGCCTGTGCCCACCCGTTAGGCTGCATTGGCTTGACCGAGTTCCTTCGTCAAAACGAAATCGGTGGCTATCAGGATTTAAGTGCGATAGTGATGTGCTAATCCGCAGGATCCGATTGATCTTGAGCGTATTGCGATTAAGTAAGGATAAGATTTGCTTGATAAGCGTGTTGGGAACTCAGACTCACCTAGGAGTGTTTAGCTGACTTTCTATTCACAAGGTTATCTCGGAACCGATTTACTACGAACATATGAGGAACGGTAAGGCAGAAGAGGCCGATAAATATTGCCTGGGTAAGGACTGTGCTGCTCTGGATGGCGGTCTGACTTTCTACCGCTACGACGATGATGACGACGCTGAGGAGGGTAAACGTAATCCCATAGATCAAGAGACTCCGAATATTGGGTTTCAACACCTCAATAACGTTCAGGATATGGCGGGGACTATGAAGTAGGCAAAAATAAACGCTGAAAAAGATTAACGGCGGGGTAAGAAAAGCTAGAGCACCTAAAGAGAAAACTTCGAGACTCACCCAGGATTTTCGGTATAGCGAGGTTAAGATCGCTAAGATCATTACTGCGCAGGCGAAAACTCCTGGGATAAAAATCACGTTGGCAACTGCAGCTTGCGACCAATTTACACCCAGATACCCAAAGAGTGTGATGACTTCAACAGGCTGAAAAAAAACCGGCAAAATAATGACTGATGCTCCGACGCCGAGTTGATAGGAACGCGGTAGCGCGGCGCACCAATCATCAGCGAAGTGCCAAGCTGAAATAACAAGAAAAAGCACCAGGGAAAGTTCCGGCTGCCACAGCCAGAACAGAAACGTCACCGTGGCGCCTGATACGTA
>NHDO01000038.1 GCA_002171735.1 Proteobacteria bacterium TMED61
CTCGCTCTCGCCTCCCTCGCTTTTGCCGTCGTTCTCGGCCTTTTAGGGGCGACTGCAAAACTGGCCGCCAACCCGGTCTCGCAGAAGATTGCCGGTGCCTACACGACGCTTGTACGCGGCGTACCCGATCTGGTTCTGATGATGCTGCTGTTTTACGGGGGTCAGCAAATTGCCAATGATCTTGGCAGTCTGACCGGCTGGTGGGACTACGTAGAAATCAACCAGTTCGTTGCCGGGGTGTGGTCGATCGGCTTTGTCTTTGGCGCCTACATGACGGAAACTTTCCGGGGCGCGATTCTGGCGATTCCGCGAGGACAGATCGAAGCGGGTGTTGCGTGCGGCATGAACCCGTTTCTGATTTTCCGGCGGATCACCTGGCCTCAGATGGTTCGCCACGCTCTACCCTCGTTTACCAACAACTGGCTGGTTCTGATTAAGGCCACGGCTCTGGTTTCGATAATTGGTCTGCACGACCTGGTGTGGAACGCGTCTACAGCTGGACGGTCGGTTCGGGAACCCTTCAGTTTCATGTTTGCGGTCCTGATCATTTATCTTGTCCTGACAGCCTGCTCGGACGTGGGTCTGCGATGGCTGGATCGGCGCTACAACGTCGGTGTCGACAGGGCATAACGATATGGCCGAAACCGACCGTACATTTTTTGAGTACCTGGTTTATGTGAGTGAGAACCACTCGCCACTGGATTTCATGCTCATTGCCGATCATATAGACAAATTTTTCTATGGCGCGCTGCTGACAATTGAGATTACCGTTCTCGCGCTACTAATCGGCGGCGTCATGGCTATTCCCCTCGCAATCGCCCGCGCCTACCGCTACCGATGGTTGAACGCACCGATATTCGGTTTTACATATTTCTTCCGGGGCACGCCTCTGCTGGTCCAGACCTACCTTGTCTATTACGGCCTCGCCCAATTTGACTTCGTTCGGGAAAGTTTTCTTTGGAATCCGATTCTTTCCAGTCCCTGGTGGTGCGCGCTGATTACCTTCAGTCTCAATACAGCCGCCTATACCACAGAGTTTCTACGCGGCGCTATTGAGAACACAGCCAAAGGGGAAGTTGAGGCCGCACGCGCCTGTGGCATGTCGCCGACCAAGGCGATGCGAAGAATCGTGTTACCTAGCGCATTCCGGCGTGCGCTGCCCGCATATTCAAACGAAGTGATCTTCATGCTGCACAGTTCCGTTGTGCTCAGTACGATTACGCTTCAGGATATACTCGGCGTCGGCCGTTGGTTGAACGGACGATATTATCTGGCCTATGAGGGATTTATCACCGCCATGCTGTTTTATATGGCGCTGGTATTTTTGATCAGTCAGGTTTTTCGTCTCTGGGAAAAACGCTGGCTGAGACATCTGCAAAGCCACAACCCAGCTACCCCAACACCTGATCGGGCCTGACCCAACCGAGCAGTGTCTGGGTCCGATTTAAAATAAATTCAAAGAGAAAAACCTATGAAAAGTTCTGCTCTTGTAGCGCTCACCGTGCACGGTATCCCCAAACCGGGGCTGATCGAAATCACTCTGCCTTGCCCTTGACCATTATCGGTACCGAATGAGAGCACCAAAAATCACCGCGGGCTACGTGGGTCGTCGAGACCATGGGGCACCCTCCTTGGTTTCGAATAAGCAATGTCCGACACATTAAAAATTGCCCAAGCCCTGATACGACGGCCCTCGGTGACGCCAGATGATCAGGCCTGTCAGGACCTGATCGCAGAGCAACTGTTGCCTCATGGATTCACGCCAGAGTCCATGAACTATGGAGAAGTGCGGAATCTGTGGCTCCGTCGTGGAACACAGGGGCCACTTTTTGTGTTCGCAGGACATACGGACGTCGTACCTACTGGCCCCGAGGAGCAGTGGGCCTACCCCCCCTTTTCGGGTGACGTCATTGACGGGATGCTGCATGGCAGGGGTGCGGCAGATATGAAAGGCAGTCTTGCCGCTATGGTTACGGCTTGCCAGCGTTTCGTCCAGGCACACCCGAACCATCCTGGCTCTATCGCGCTACTGCTGACCAGTGACGAGGAGGGGCCGGCTGTCGACGGTACCGTCCGGGTAATAGATGCCCTGAGCGCCCGTAATGAAATGATCGACTGGTGTGTCGTGGGCGAACCCACCAGCTCGGAGCGGCTCGGTGATACCGTCAAAAATGGTCGACGGGGTTCCCTCGGTGGAACATTGACGGTCCGCGGTATTCAAGGGCATGTTGCCTACCCCCACCTTGCGGATAATCCCATCCACCGCTTAAGTAGAATCGTGAGCGAACTCTGCGCAACACACTGGGATGACGGAAACGAATACTTCCCCGCCACGACCTTTCAGGTCTCCAATATCGAGGGAGGCACCGGAGCAACAAACGTAGTTCCCGGCGACGCTCAGGCTAAATTCAACCTGCGCTTTTGCCCCGACAGTTCAGCTTCGTCCCTCGAAGAGAGAATCGAATCTGCCTGCAAGCGCCATGCAGATTCTTTTCAGATCGACTGGTCCCCTTTGGGACTGCCCTACCAGACTTTGCCGGGCTCGTTACTGTCTGCAGTGGAAGACAGCCTGAAAGAGATTACCGGTCATCCGCCCCGCCTTTCAACCGATGGCGGAACCTCAGATGGGCGCTTTATTGCACCCACTGGAGCTCAGGTGGTTGAACTGGGGCCACTCAACCGAACTATCCATCAAGTGGACGAGGTTGTTAATGCGGATGACCTCGACACCCTGTCAGACGTCTACGAGAAAGTACTCGACCGCATCCTGAAGTGATGCTGGAGATACTCCAGGGCAGGTTTCATTAACAAACGGTAATCTGACGGTTATCTCCTCGTAACGTCTCGTGTCCTAAGGTGGCGTTTGTATAACAACCACTTATTACGAGGACACTCATGAACCTACCTGCTACCCGCCTACGGCATTTTGGTCCTAGAGCTGCGGTTGTGGCCATTGCCGGCGCTACGGCGATCAGCGCGATACTCTACGCCGGCACCGCCATCACCGCCGTTCCACAACCCACTGACGTCCAAATCATCCGGCCTGCCAACGGTTTTGCCGATCTTGTCGAGACAGTTCGCCCGGCTGTCGTCAATATTTCTACCCGAACCATTCAACCTGCTTCATTCCAGGATAGGTCCAGGAATCACGGCGGATCAGGACATCCCCAGTTTGACGGGCCTCCCGAGATGCGCCGTTTCATGGAACGCTTCTTCGGCGAATCTTTTCCCAGGGCACCAAGAGGCTCGATGGATAGTCGTTCATTAGGCTCGGGTTTCATCGTTGATGCCGACGGTTTGGTCGTAACCAATCATCATGTGATCCGCGGTGCTGATGAAATCGAGGTCATTCTCGACAACGGAGAAGTCTTGCCGGCGATCGTTCGAGGCGTCGATCGAAGGACGGATCTCGCATTGCTCGAGGTTGAGACGGAGGCCCCGTTACCCTATGTCACCTTCGGTGACTCTGAACATGCCCGAGTCGGAGACTGGGTTATCGCGATCGGGAATCCCTTCGGGCTTGGCGGCACCACAACCTCGGGTATCGTTTCCGCACGAGGGCGTGATATTAATAACGGACCTTACGTGGATTACATTCAAATCGACGCATCGATCAACCGGGGCAATTCCGGCGGACCGCTTTTCAATAGCATTGGCGAAGTCATCGGCGTGAATACTGCGATCTTCTCACCGAACGGTGGCAGTGTTGGTATCGGCTTTGCCATCCCGGCATCGGTTGCGCAAGGTGTTGTTAACCAGTTACGTGACGACGGTCGAGTCGCCCGCGCCTGGCTAGGTGTTGAGATTCAGTCAGTAACTCCGGAAATTGCTGAGAGTCTATCCTTCGATAATACTTACGGCGCATTGATTTCCAGGATCACGCCGGACAGTCCAGCTGCCGAAAGCGCACTGCAGACAGGCGACGTCATCATCGGATTTAACGGCCGGCAGGTAAAGAACACCCGAGAACTTCCCCGCATGGTTGCCAAAGCCCCAGTGGGACAAAGCGCCACGGTCAGTGTTCTGCGAGACGGAAAAGAACTCGAGATAGATGCCATCCTCAGCCCGATTCCTGAATCCCAACAGGCCATGAAGTCGCCCGCACCGAATCCAAAAACGGGGCACCTGGGACTCCGCCTATCGGCGCTGGACGATGAAGCCCGCGACGCACTCCGCTTCGAGGGAGAGGGAGTCTTGATTCAAGAGGTTATACCGTCAAGTCCTGCAGCCCGTCAGGGACTCAGGGCAGGCGACATCATCCTGAAGGTCGGTAATGCCCCCGTAAGCACCCCTCAGGATGTTGTCGGTAAGGTCAAGAAACTTAAACCTGCGAAGAGACCGGTCTTGTTGTTGGTCCAAAGGGAGGGTAACCAACGATATGTGGCCCTAAAGACAGGCTGACTCCCTGTGTCCATTGTCCAGTCGGGCCTCTTTGCCCCGGCTGGACTTTTTTTTGTGTCCCAATTTGTCAACGAGTAATGCAGCGGTAAAATCATCTGCGTGCGCATTCTTCTTATAGAGGACGATCCTGAGGCTTCCCGCTATGTCACTCGTGGNCTGCGGGAAGCGGGCCACGTGACTGCCGTCGCGGACAACGGGGCAGACGGACTCTCGATGGCNTCTGATGAAGACTATGATGTCCTCATCGTTGATCGAATGCTGCCATCAATGGACGGTTTATCCATTGTGCAATCGCTGCGCNAGCAGGATAACCAGGTNCCCGTCCTAATCCTCAGCGCGCTTGGAGACCTNGAAGACCGNGTGTCGGGNCTTCGCGCAGGCGGAGACGACTATCTGCCCAAGCCCTTCGCTTTCGAGGAATTGCTTGCGCGGGTAGAGGCGCTCGGCCGGCGGCCCAATCAGNGCGGTGTCACCACTCAGTTGACGGTTGCCGACCTGAAGATGGATGTTCTCGCACGAAAAGTACAGCGGGCAGATCATCGTATCATTCTGCAACCCCGGGAGTTCCGACTACTCGAGTACCTGATGCGTCACAGCGGGCAGGTAGTTACCCGAACGATGCTCCTCGAAAATGTCTGGGATTATCATTTTGATCCCCAGACCAATGTTATTGACGTTCACGTCAGTCGGTTGCGAGCCAAAATCGACCGCGACTTTGATGAGCCGTTACTGCACACGGTGCGCGGCGCCGGGTACATGTTNCGTGAACCAGAATAGTTTCCTCACCAGCTCAACTTTTCGGCTGGCCCTGCTGTACGTGCTGCTCTTCACCGTCTCGGTGCTACTCCTTTTCAGTTTTGTTTACTGGTCGAGCGTNCGCTACATGGCCACCCAGTCGGATGGCGTAATCCGTACCGAGATTCAGACATTGGCCGAACGCTATGAAAGGCGCGGTGTTCCGGGTCTGCGTCGCCTTATTCTCGACCGCATCACTCGTCAACAACCCACTGGCTCATCGCTCTACCTGTTGTCAGATCCCCTGGGGAGGCCGATCGTGGGTAATATCAGTCGCTGGCCGCAGGTTGNTCCAGAAGACGGCTGGTTTAACTTCAATCTGGATACCAGTGACAGGGATGATCCGGGCTTACATTTAGCTAGAGCGCGGCGCTTTCAGTTAACCGGCGGCTTCCAACTCCTGGTAGGTCANGACATTCACGAACTGAAATCGGCTCAGCGACGCATAATCACGGCACTTAGCTGGGGCGTCGTCCTTACTGTTCTGTTGGGTCTCGCCGGCGGCTTTTTCATCAGCCGAAGAATGCTGGCAAGACTCGAGGTGATCAACGAGACCAGTCAACGCATTATTGCTGGCGAACTGCAGCGGCGTGTTCCCGTAAGTTCACGTCAGGACGAGTTTGATCGCTTGTCCGCGAATCTCAATCAGATGCTTGACCAGATTCAAGAACTTATGGATGGCATTCGCCAGGTGAGTGACAACATCGCACATGATCTAAAAACGCCGCTTTTTCATCTTCGACAGAAACTAGAATCCTTGACGNCNCAGGCATCATCCGATGCGGGCAGTTCGAANGAACTGCATGATGCGCTTACCGAAGCCGACCGCCTGCTGAGCCTCTTCAATGCACTGCTTCGCATCGCACGACTGGAATCTGAATCGACTAAAACCATTAAGCAGCCCCTTTTATTAGCCGAACTCGTGCGTGACGTTGCGGAACTATACGAACCTCTGTCTGACGAGAAGGATCAACACTTATCAGTAAACGTGCGATCGCCGGTCTCAATCTTGGCGGACAGGGATATGCTGTTCCAAGCGCTGGCCAATCTTGTTGATAACGCCGTCAAGTACACACCGCAGGGGGGTAATATCTGCCTGACCATTACCGTCGAGGCGGGCTTTGGCGGTNTAAGCGTCTGTGACAGCGGTCCCGGNATTGCNTCGACCGAAAAGGANAAAGTTTTTCAGCGNTTCTATCGCNCAGATGCCAGCCGCTCTACTCCGGGCAATGGGCTGGGTTTGAGTCTGGTGCGGGCGGTAATCCACTTACACAATGGAACCCTTACCCTGCGGGACAATCATCCAGGACTCTGTGTCCAAGTATCCCTACCCCTTAATCCCGCCGAGTTGACANCTTAGACGGACCGGCGAGGCACTCTCCCCTGCTCCAGGCGAGGAGCAGAGTATCGATCAATTCTGGNTTTCTTTTGCCGCCTTTCGGACAGTCTCAGCCGTCTGTCCAAAAAGTACATTGTGCGAGGTTTTCGTGACGGGTGTCCCAACGTTCACCGTTTTGGCCTCACGGTAAGCCTCAATCACTGCGGGGCGTTCGCTGATCGTGGCAAACCAGCGTTTGACGTTTGGAAAGTTATCCAGATCAATCTGATGGCGCTCGTGCCGGGCAACCCATGGATAGCACGCGATATCGCTGATNGTGTAATCAGTGCAGATGAATTCACGCTCGGCGAGGCGATGATCCAAAACTGCATATAGGCGGGAGGCTTCGTCGTTATACCGTCGNATGGCGTAAGGGACCTTTTTTGGCGCATAAACGTTGAAGTGATGATTCTGNCCAAGCATCGGNCCCAACCCGGCCATCTGCCACATCACCCACTCGAGCACCTCAGTGCGGGCTCTCAAAGAATCTGGAAGCAGNGCGCCGGCNTTTTCGGCNAGATAAATCAGNATAGTGCCNGATTCGAATACNGACACCGGCGAACCCCCGCCCTTCGGTACGGTATCTACGATAGCAGGGATACGGCCATTGGGCGCGATCTTCAAAAAGCGCTGGCNAAACTGCTCACCCTGATTGATATCAACCGGCGTCAACTCATACTCAAACNCGGTTTCACGAAGAAAGATCAACGGTTTCATGCCGTTNGGCGTAGGCCAGAAAAAAAGTTCAATCATGCCGTCAGTGTTTATGTGTGCAGAGTGGCAACCAGGCGTNATCCGTTTGGTATCGCGAACGGATCTNCCAGATCAAGAATCCGGAGTGCATCGAGAATACCAAAGTTCGGTATACTCCGCGCTCGTAATCAGTTATCGGGCGGGGGCCCAGAATATCGCGTGGCAAAAGAAGAGCATATTGAAATGGANGGTACGGTTCTTGAGAACCTGCCAAATACGCAGTTTCGCGTAGAGCTAGAGAACGGACACGTGGTCACCGCACACATCTCCGGCAAGATGCGGAAAAACTACATNCGTATTCTCCGCGGTGACAAAGTTACTGTTCAACTGACCCCGTACGATCTCAGTAAAGGCCGCATTACCTACCGGGCCCGCTGATCCTACAAAAAACCCCCGCAGTGCGGGGGTGTCGATACAGATTCCGGCNTGTCCTCTTTTTCGCGTATTCGCAAATCCCTGCCGGAAACAACAATAACTCAGCGTCGGCTTACTTGATCTTGGATTCCTTGTAGGCTACNTGTTTGCGGACCACCGGATCGTATTTCCGGATTTCCATCTTCTCAGGCTGATTACGCTTGTTTTTGGTTGTTGTGTAGTAATGACCGGTTCCAGCTGAAGACACCAGTTTGATTTTATCTCTCATGNTCTGNTCCTATGCCTGATCAGACCTTGGCGCCACGATTGCGCAAGTCCGAAAGAACGGCATCGATGCCCTTTTTATCGATGATTCTCAAACCCTGATGGGAGACCCGCAATTTCACCCAGCGGTTCTCACTTTGGACCCAGAACCGGCGATCATGGATATTCGCTTTGAATACCCGCTTGGTCTTGTTGTTGGCGTGCGAGACATTATTTCCCGACATCACCCGCTTTCCTGTTACCTGGCAGACTCTGGCCATGGTGCTAACCCTGAATGGCAAACAATACGAAGGGCGGGATTTATACCAGATTCCATGNCTTTTTCCTAGGGCCGCACGCATTTTCGGTCTGAACGACCCCGTATCTCCTGNAGAACTGGTATTTCACACAACCGAACCAACCGTTAGACTGCGCAATCATGCCTTCCCTCTCTGATCAGCATATTGTCCTGGGCATCACCGGAGGCATTGCGGCTTATAAATCTGCTGAACTGGTCCGCCGACTGGTGGATCACGGCGCCGAGGTCCAAGTAGTCATGACCGACGCTGCCAAGACATTTATCGCGCCACTCACCCTGCAGGCGCTAAGTGGTCGGCCGGTCCGTGATACCCTGCTGGATCCTTCAGCCGAGTCCGGTATGGGCCATATCGAAATTGCCCGATGGGCCGATCGCCTGGTCGTGGCACCCGCCAGTGCTGACTTCATTGCCCGACTCGCCGGCGGCATGGCATCAGACCTTNTGGCTACCGTATGTCTTGCCACTTCCGCGCCAATAGCTCTGGCGCCNGCAATGAATCAGGGTATGTGGCGCAAATCCGCCACACAGCGCAACATTGCAACGCTCAAAGCTGACGGCATCACCATGCTCGGACCTAATTCCGGAGAGCAGGCCTGCGGTGATGTGGGACCGGGGAGAATGGTTGAACCCGCCGAGATCATCAGCCACCTGACGAGCCCCGAACAGACCCAGGTGCTTGATGGAGTCAGTGTGATGATAACGGCAGGACCGACATGGGAAGCACTAGACCCAGTGCGAGCACTCTCCAATCACAGTTCCGGAAAAATGGGGTATGCCGTCGCCGCNGCGGCTGTCTCGGCCGGNGCTACGGTCACTTTGGTCAGTGGGCCNACAGCACTCGATCCNCCGCNGGGCATCCAATATCGATCGATCCGGTCCGCTGAGGAAATGTTGGCAGCAGTGGAGCNCGATATCGATACCTGTGACGTTTTTATCGGTGTTGCNGCCGTTGCGGACTACCGTCCGGCCCGTTCTGAGACTTCCAAAATTAAAAAGCAGGCAGATTCGATTACGCTCGAACTGGTTCGCACCCCCGATATTCTTGCCCGGGTAGCGCAGCAGGNAAAACGCCCCTTCACAGTCGGCTTCGCGGCCGAAACAGATCAGGCGATTGCAAATGCCCGGGAGAAACTGCATAACAAGGGTCTCGACCTGATCGCCGTCAACCAGGTCGATGAGGCCAACAACCCTTTCGGCAGTGAGGAGAACCGCCTGGTCCTGATCAGTCAAACCGATGAGATTGATCTTGGCCGTGATAGCAAAACTGTCCTTGCCGAACAACTGATATCAGAGATTGCCCACCGCTACCATGACCAGCATTCAACTTAAGATTATTGACGACCGCCTGGGAAAAGNCTTTGCTTTTCCAGACTATGCAACCTCGGGCTCTGCTGGCGTTGACCTCGTCGCCTGTCTGGATGACCCTTTGACCATTGCACCAGGTCAGTGCGAACTCATCCCTAGCGGTATTGCCATACATCTTGCAGATCCCTCTCTCGCCGCTGTGCTACTCCCAAGATCCGGCCTCGGCCACAAACATGGGATCGTCCTCGGGAATCTGGTTGGCCTCATCGACAGTGACTACCAGGGAGAAGTGAAAATCTCCTGCTGGAATCGTGGTCGCGCTTCCTTTGAAATCCAGCCCGGGGACCGGATTGCNCAACTGGTTGTNGTGCCAGTGGTGCAGTGCCAGTTTGAAGTGGTCGATNCGTTTGACGAAAGCGAACGGGCTGGGGGCGGATTCGGGCATACGGGTACACGTTAACGACCCTTACTCTCCCAAGCATGCCGGCGCTGACAACGTCCCGCCTACCTGCAGATCAGTTATAATTTAGTTTGTTGTTTGAGTCGTTAATTCTTGCGCTACCCGCGCCTGCCGAATGAGCAAAAACACCGGCCAGAGACTGTCGCAGTCTCTTGCATTTCTTTCTGGGGCAAACCGCGCCTACCTGGAGGATCTTTTTGCTCGATTTAATGAAAACCCCGACAGCGTGCCCGAAGGTTGGTCCGACTTCTTTGCCGATCTGCCTAGTGCACTCGTTATTCCCAGTGCCACGTCTGGCGCCGCAACCGGCGCTAGAGAAGAGAATGACTTTGGCCGCAAACAGGCGGCAGTACTTCGCCTGATCAATGCTTACCGGACGCGGGGCCACAGTATTGCCAACACGGATCCTCTCGGTATTGCCAGTCCATCAATCCCGGAGGACTTTGATCTTTCATCCCAGGGGCTTTCAGACGACGATTTGCTCCGGGTTTTTGATACCGGCTCTCTTGCTTTTGGTCCGGACATGCTGCCGCTTGGCCGTATCCGCGACCTTTGCAACGACGTGTACTGTGGGCCCGTTGGTGTGGAATTCATGCACATTTCGGACACAGCAGAAAAGCGGTGGCTTCAAGACCGATTGGAAACCGACCCGGTTCGACCCCGCCCCAGCGCTGATTTCAAAAAACACCTCCTCCAGCGTCTGACCGCCGCGGAAGGACTCGAGCGGTATCTGCATACCCGGTTCGTCGGCCAGAAACGGTTTTCCCTGGAAGGCGGGGAAACACTCGTACCGGCGCTTCAGGAGCTAATCCAGGTTTCGGGAAAAGTCGGGGTNNGAGAGGTCGTGATCGGCATGGCGCACCGTGGACGTCTTAACGTGCTGGTAAACATTCTAGGNAAATCTCCAGAAGACCTNTTCAGTGAATTCGAAGGGAAAATCGAAACCAACGGTGCAGACATCAACACCGGTGATGTTAAGTATCATCAGGGATTTTCTGCTGACGTCAACACCCCAGGCGGGACGGTTCACGTAGCACTGTCGTTCAATCCCTCTCACCTTGAGATCATTAACCCCGTGGTGGAGGGCTCCGTACGCGCCCGTCAGGACCGACGAGGCGACGAAGATAAGGACCAGGTGATGCCCGTTCTAGTTCACGGTGATGCAGCATTCGCCGGACAGGGAGTGGTCATGGAGACACTCAACATGTCCAACACCCGGGGCTTCTCGACCGGCGGCACGATTCACCTGATCGTAAATAACCAGATTGGATTCACAACCCGCAACCCCCTCGATGCTCGATCGACGCCGTACTGCACCGAGATTGCAAAAATGGTGCAGGCGCCAATATTCCATGTCAATGGCGACGATCCTGAAGCTGTGATGTTCGCGACTGATCTTGCGCATCGCTATCGAATGCATTTTCACAAGGATGTGGTGATTGACATCATCTGCTATCGCAGACTGGGTCATAACGAGGCAGATGAACCNTCAATCACGCAGCCGTCGATGTATCGTGTGATACGGGCTTTGCCTACCACCCGTCAACGGTATGCCGAAAAACTAATTGCTGAAGGAACCGTCAGTCAAGCGCAAAGTGAGGCGTTGGTAACGGATTATCGACAAGCACTGGACGAAGGGCGTGTGGTCTATCCCCCTGCCTATGATGCTGACAAGTCCCGCTTTCTTGTTGACTGGGCGCCTTACCTGGGCGCGCAGTGGACCGATGCCGCAGATACCACGATCACGCGCAATCGCGTCATGAGTCTGAACCAGCGCCTTGTTACTCTGCCNGACGGTTTTGAACTCCATCGCAGAGTAAAACGGATACTCGAAGACCGAGTCCGCATGGCGCGCGGGGAGATCATGATGGACTGGGGTTTTGCCGAGACCATGGCTTACGCATCGCTGATTGAGGACGGCTACTCGGTCAGACTATCGGGGCAAGATTCTGGGCGTGGTACTTTCTCCCATCGCCATGCCGTCCTGAAGAATCAAGCCCGGCGACAACCTTACGTTCCGCTGCGCAGCATCGGCGATGATCCTTCCAAATTTCTGGTCATCGATTCCCTTCTGTCGGAAGAAGCTGTGCTGGCGTTTGAATATGGTTACGCCACCACGGAACCTCGTACTCTGACAATCTGGGAGGCACAATTTGGCGATTTTGCCAATGGTGCGCAGGTTGTCATTGATCAGTTCATCAGTAGTGGTGAGGCTAAATGGCAGCGNCTGTGCGGTCTGACGCTGCTTTTACCGCACGGCTTGGAGGGGCAAGGCCCGGAGCACTCTTCGGCCCGGCTTGAACGCTTTCTGCAGTTGTGCGGNGATAACAATATGCAGGTCTGTGTCCCCACCACACCCGCTCAGTTCTTCCATTTACTTAGAAGGCAGATGATTCGGCCATTGCGCCGTCCGTTAATCGTCATGACGCCCAAGAGCCTGCTGCGGCACCGTCACTCAGTGTCACCGCTGACCGATCTCACGGAGGGGAGTTTTCATACGGTTCTGGATGATTCCAAAATCAAGGACAGGAACGCGGTCGAGCGGATCGTGCTCTGCACCGGCAAGATCTACTTTGATCTAGACGACGAGCGAACGCGCCGCGAGCAGCAAACGGCTGCGATTATTCGACTTGAGCAGCTTTACCCGATGCCGCAAGAACAACTTATGGCAATGCTGGCGGAGTATCCTAGCTGTAAGACCATCGTTTGGTGTCAAGAAGAGCCNCGAAATCAGGGTTCATGGCACCGAATTCAAAATCAGCTCTCCCGGTTGACGCGTGATGACCAGAATCTCGAATACGTCAGCCGGGACGCGTCGGCATCACCCGCAGTGGGGTATTATCAAAAGCATCTTGAGGAGCAAAAAAACCTGGTAAGCGAAGCGCTGGGGTCGGAGTCCGCAGCGCTTACCGCGACTGCAGTCGGGAGTTAATAACGGTGTCTATTGAGATCAAAGTCCCAATGCTGCCCGAATCCGTATCGGATGCGACCATGCTCCACTGGCATGTGGAAGCGGGGCAAGCGGTCCGTCGTGACGACAACCTGGTTGACATTGAAACCGAAAAAGTCGTTTTGGAAGTGCCGGCACCCCGAGACGGTGTCGTCACTCAAATATTACGCACGGAAGGAGATACCGTCCTTGCCGAGGATGTCATCGCACTATTTGAAGTCGTGGCAGAAGCAACGGCGACGACCGAGACACCTGCCGCACANGAAGATTCAGCAGAGGAAACTCCCTCCAGCGAACCCTTTAAGGAATCGCAGTCACCCGCCAACGTTCCCTCTCCCAGTCCCGATGAAACACTCCCNGGGGCTNCCTCAACCNCACCTGCCGGACCNGCCGTAAAGCACCTTGCTGCCNTTGAGGGCATCGACCTTGAGGGCATNCAGGGCACCGGCCAGGGTGGGCGAATTCTTAAGAGTGATGTTCACGCGCATGCTACGCAGTCACTGTCACCAACNCANGCGGTGACGNCTAGCCCGAGGGNCGTTCGTCGTGAACCTATGAGCCGTCTGCGCAAGACCATTGCATCCCGCTTGATGCAGGCACAACAAAGCGCAGCGATCCTTACCACCTTCAACGAAGTCGACCTGTATGAGGTTAAGGCCCTTCGGGCCCGCTACCGGGAGACTTTTGAAAAAGCGCACGGCGTCCGTCTCGGGTTCATGTCTTTTTTCGTAAAAGCATGTGTAGAGGCATTGAAGCGTTTTCCGATCATCAATGCGGCTGTAGAAGATGCAGACATCCTTTACTACGACTATTACGACATTGGAATTGCGGTTTCATCNCCTAGAGGACTGGTGGTGCCGGTGCTGCGCGATGCAGAACGACTTGGCCTTGCAGAAATTGAAAAATCCATCGCAANGTTCGGAGAGCGTGCGAAATCAGGCGCACTCACCCTAGATGACCTTACCGGAGGTACCTTTACCATCACCAATGGCGGCGTCTTTGGCTCAATGCTCTCNACCCCGATCCTAAATCCGCCGCAAAGCGCCATCCTCGGAATGCATAAAATCCAGGACCGNCCTGTAGTGCTTGATGATGCCATCGTAAGTCGTCCGATGATGTATCTTGCGCTGTCATATGATCACCGAATCATCGACGGCGCCGACGCGGTCGCCTTTCTGGTCGCGATAAAAGAAGCGCTAGAAGATCCTGCCCGTTTGCTGCTTGAGATCTAAACCCCTGTACCGGCCTGACCATAGCGCAGCTGAATCCGGGGCGGGTAATGGGGAGCATCCAACCTATGAGTGATTTCGACGTCATCGTTATTGGGGCAGGCCCGGGTGGATATGTCGCCGCTATCCGGTGCGCGCAACTCGGACTCAAAACCGCCTGCGTCGACCGCTGGATAGATGAGGACGGAGAACCCTCCCTCGGCGGCACCTGCCTAAACGTCGGCTGTATTCCGTCGAAAGCGTTGCTGGACTCCTCGGAACGCTACGANGAGATAAGTACCCATGCCGTAGACCACGGTATCAGTACTGGCCCCGTCTCGATCGATGTCGCAAAGATGCAGGCCCGGAAAGATAAGCTGGTTTCAGAGCTCACCAGTGGCATCCGCGCACTTTTCAAATCAAATCAGATCACTTTTATCAGCGGGCACGGTTGCCTGGTCGAACCCGGCAACGTCCGTGTCTCCTCAGACGGTCAGCCGGAGCAGTTTCTAAGGGCAAAACACGTAATCCTGGCAAGCGGCTCACAACCGGTTCAACTGCCCGGCATGTCAGTCGATGAAACAACCAT